>JAZQVX010000208.1:0-23699 GCA_045632045.1 Lawsonibacter sp. | reverse complement strand
CCCAGGTCATAGACCATGACCTTCTGGGCATCTTCCTTATCCACACCGTAGGCCAGAGCGGCAGCGGTGGGCTCGTTGATGATACGCTTGACCTCCAGACCGGCGATGCGGCCGGCGTCCTTGGTGGCCTGACGCTGAGCGTCGGTGAAGTAAGCGGGAACGGTGATGACGGCCTCGGTGACGGTGGTGCCCAGATAGGCCTCGGCGTCAGCCTTCAGCTTCTGCAGCACCATGGCGCTGATCTCCTGAGGAGTGTAGTTCTTGCCGTCCACGGCGACCTTGTAGTTGGAACCCATCTCACGCTTGATGGAAGCGATGGTGCGGTCGGGGTTGGTGATGGCCTGACGCTTGGCGACCTGACCCACCATGCGCTCGCCGTCCTTGGAGAAAGCGACGACAGAGGGGGTGGTGCGGTTGCCCTCGGCGTTGGCGATGACGACGGCGTCGCCGCCTTCCATAACGGCAACGCAGCTGTTGGTAGTACCCAGGTCGATACCGATGATCTTAGACATAGTAAAGTCCTCCTAAATATAGAAAATTGTTTTTGAGATATGAGTTAAGAGATATGAGATATTCTTTTGGAGGAGATAAAATATCTCTTATCTTTTATCTCCTATCTCTTATCTGTCGCAAATCAAAACGCAGTTTTAATTTGCGACCTGCACCATGGAGAAGCGAATGACCTTCTCGCCGCAGCGGAAGCCGGCCTGGAAAACCTGAGAGATCACATTCTCACCCAGCTCCTCGTTGTCGATGTGCATGACAGCGTTGTGGAGGTTGGGATCGAACTGCTCACCCAGAGCGGGGATCTCCTCGATGCCCAGCTTGGAGAAGACTTCCTTGAGCTGGTTCATGGTCATCTCCACCCCCTTCTTGTATGCCTCATCGGCGGTGGGCTGATTCACGGCGCGCTCCAGATTGTCGTACACAGGGAGGAAGGCGGCGGCGGTGTCGGCCTTGATGTCGGTCCACAGGGCCTCCTTCTCCTTGGCGGTGCGCTTGCGGTAGTTGTCGTACTCGGCGGCCAGGCGCAGGTACTTGTCTTCCTGAGCAGCCAGAGCGGTCTTGGCCTGCTCCAGTTCGGCGTTGGAAGTCTCCTCGGCAGCCTCGGGCTGCTCCAGAACTTCCCCCTGCTCCAGATTCTCGATGGTCTGTTCGCTCATAACTTCGTTATGCTCCTTTTATGGTAATGAGATGATGATATCAGAAATCCAGCTCGTCGTCCTTCAGAGCTGCGGGAAGCTCCCCCTTGCCGAACATCCGGGTCAGGCTGTCGGCAAAGTAGGACAAGCGGGCGGGGACTTTGGCATAGTCCATGCGGGTGGGGCCAACCACACCGATGACGCCCTTCATGTTGTCACCGATGTCATAGCTGGCCATGACCACACTGGTGTCTTTCAGGGCATCGTTGACATTCTCCGGGCCAATGAGGATATCCATGTTCTTCCCCCGGGCCATGGTCATGGGCAGCTTGGAAACTTCGTTCTCCTCGCTGAGGTAGTTGAGCAGGGGCTTGGCTCTGTCCAGAGAGTGATACTCGCTGTGCTCAAACAGGTGGGTCAGACCGGAGGTGTGGATCTTCTGGCGGCGCTGCTCGGCCAGCACTTCAATGGCGAAATCCACAACGCGGGAGATCAGCTGGAAGGCGGCGGGAGCGGTGCGCATCTCCATCTTATCCAGCGCCTGAGCCATCTCGTCCCGGCTCAGCCCCACGAAGGAGTTGTTGAGCACGGCAGAGAGCAGCTGCAACTGGGTGTCGGAGAGGGTTTCGGGCATGCGGATGATCTTATTCTTCACCACGGAGTTGTCCGTCATAACCACGGCGATGAAGGCATTTTCCTCCACCATCAGCAGGTCGTACCGCTTGACGGTGACGGTGTCCACGGTGGCCGTTGTGGTAAAGACGGGGTAGTCGCTGATCTGGGAGAGCATTTTGCCCGCCCGCTCGATGCAGCGGTCCAGCTCCTCCATCTTCAGGTTCAGAGCCTGATTGATGCGCTGGGTCTCCTGCATGGTGAGCTGGTGGCTGTCCATCAGTTCGTTGACATACAGGCGGTAACCGGCGGCAGAGGGGATGCGACCGGCGGAGGTGTGGGGCTGCTCCAGCAGACCCATCTCGGTCAGGTCGGCCATCTCATTTCGGATGGTGGCGGTGGAAACATCCAGCCCGGCCCGCTCCACCACAGCCTTGGAACCCACAGGCTCGGCAGTGGCGATATATGTTTCGATGATGGCACGCAGGATGCGTTTCTTTCGTTCAGTCAGCTGCATGTTACTCATCACCTCATATCTATCAGTTTTTAGCACTCCGTATGTCTGAGTGCTAAAGATAATATACCCTCCGGGGGTCAAAAAGTCAATAGGTACTTTGTGAATTTATTTTGAACAATAAAACACCGACAATTCTTTGCAGAATCGTCGGTGTTTTGCTAATTCAGAATTCAAAGGTCTGTCCGGTGGTCATACCGTGACAGCCCGCGCCGAAGCGCGCTTTCAGCAGGGCCAGTGCGGGCAGGCCGGTGCAGTGGCCGGTGTAGACCTCCTCCACACCCAGTTCTTTCAGGGCATCGGCAACCTTGTATACATACTCCTCGGAGCAGTTCATGCCGTTGGGGGTATTCTTGCCGAACATATGGAAGCCGCCCACCACGGCGAAGACTTTCCTGCCGGGGAGCATCTTCTGCACGCCCCGGACAATATTCACGATGCCGGAGTGGCTGCAGGAGTTGAACACCACCAGACCGCGCCGGCTTTCAAAGACCAACGACTGCTCATGGCGGAAGTCGTCGGGAATGAAGTCGTCCTCCCCCCGCTTATAGACCAGATCCCTGGCCCGGCCGGTAAATTCGGGGTCCACCTCTCCGTCGGGCAGCAGCCACATGCCCTCACCCAGTTCATGGACGCCCTCCACGAAGCGGAAGCGGTCACGGTAGTCCCGCCAGATGTCCCGGTGGATGCCGATGAAGTGGATGTTGGGCTTCATGGAGAAGTAGGGGCCCTCAGCGCCGGGGCGCAGATGGAATTCCACCTTATCGTTGAGGGGGAAGAAGGCCCGCAGACCGTCGGAGTGGTCAAAGTGGCCGTGGGAGAGGACACCCAGCTCCACTTCCTTCAGATCCACACCCAGCTTTTCGGCATTGGCGGCAAAGTCGCCGGAGATACCCGCATCCAGCAGGATCTTCTTCCCATTGTACTCGATATACAGGGACAGGCCGGGTTCAAAGGCCAGACCGCTCCCCTCGGGGGCGGTATTTTCAATCAGAACAGTTACCTTCATGGATTTACTCTCCCATCTCGTTTCGGGTCAGGTCCCGCACCCATTTGCCAGAGCGCAGACGCCACAGTCCCGTGAAGAATTTTCCGACCTGCTCCACCGCGATGGCGAAGTAGACCCAGAACACGCCGGTTTTCAGCACCAGTCCACACACCGCCGCCCAGGGCAGGGACACCAGCCACAAAGCAGACAGGTCAATGACGGTGGCCATGGTCACATCGCCGCCGCCCCGGAGAACGCCCACGATATTGGTGGTGTTAAAGTCCCGGAGGGGGGCAATGATGCCCTGCGTGGCCAGCATGATGGTGGCAACAGAGGCCGCCCCTGCCGATAGGTGGAACACAGGGAACACGAACCGGGGACCGATATAAAACGCGAAGATCAGCAAAACTCCGCCCATCACCACACCCACGATCACCGAGAGCATATTCAGCGCCAGACCCACGGAGTAGACCGTGTCCTTGCGCCCTGCGCCGATCTCTCTGCCGATCATAATGGCAGCAGTAGAAGCGATGCCGAAAATGGCCACCATGCACAGGGTATTCACATTGCCCACGATGGTATAGGCGGCCAGAATTTCCTGGCTGCCCTCCATGTGACCCATGATGGTGGGGTAAAGCCCGGTGCCGACACCCCAGAATGCCTCGTTGGCGATGACGGGGGAGGCATAGCGCAGACAACTGCGAAAAGCCTTCCGCCCGGGGGCCAAAATGGCTTTCGGGTTCAATTTAAAATAAGTATTGCGCTTCATGTGAACAGCCACCATGATCCATTCCAGGGAACGGGCGATCAGAGTGGCGATGGCGGCACCCTGCACCCCCAGGGCGGGAGCCCCCAGATTGCCGAAAATCAACACCCAGTTGAGGAAGGTGTTGCACAGCATGGAGGTCATGAGAATGTACATGCCCAGCTTCGGCCGCTCAATGGCACGGAATGTGGCCACATAGATCATGGTCACACTGTTGAGGGCATAGGAAAAACCGGCGATGCGGCCGTATTTCGCCGCCAGCGCCACGATCTCTCTGTCATTTCCGAACAGAGAGAGAAACTCCACCGGGAAAAACAGCAGGATCATAGCCACGGTGGCGGAAATGATCATCGAGAACCACATACCCACACCGGCAATACGGTTGATGGAATCTCTGTCCTGCCGTCCCCAGTACTGGCTGATGAGGACGGTGATACCGCTCTGGACACCGAACACGAAGAAGTTGACCATGTTCAGCGGGATGTTGGCAAGGGTGACTGCCGCCATGGGCAGCTCACCCAGCAGGCCAACCATAAAGGTATCCGCCATACCCAGCAGACTTGTGACCATATTCTGCAGGACGATGGGGAATGCCAGCGTCACCACTTCCCGGTAAAAGCCCGGGCGCTGTTTCATATAAGAGAACAACTCTCCCCCTCCCTTCGGTCAGGACAGAGAGGTAAACAGCTGCTGCTGGGCCGCCTGCAGGGCGATCACCAGTGCATCCACATCCTCCCGGGTGGTATCGTAGGAGAAGCTGATGCGCAGCACGCCGTCCTGCACAGGCTTGGGCAGCTTGAGGGCGGCATAGACATGGCTGGGCTTGCCCTTGTGGCAGGCGGAGCCGGAGGAAATATACACACCCCGGTCACTGAGGAAACGGACGATGACCTCACTCTTGTATCCCACCAGAGAAACAGGCAGAATATGGGGAGCGCCCCCCTCGGTGAGCAGCTGCAGGCCGGGAACTTTCTCAGTCAGTTCGGCGCGGGCATAGGCGTTGAGTTCTGCCATGTGGGCCAGATGCTCCTTCAGGTGGGCCTTTCCCTCCCGGGCGGCTACAGCAAAGGCGGCCATCTGGGCGGTGGCCTCGGTGCCGGAGCGCAGACCGGCCTCCTGACCGCCGCCGAGGATCATTGGGGGCACCTTGATGCCCTTACGGACATACATGGCGCCGATACCCTTGGGTGCGTGGACTTTGTGGGCGCTAATGGCCATGAAATCCACTCCCAGCTTGGCGGGGGTGAATTCCACCTTCAAAAAGCCCTGCACAGCGTCGCAGTGGAGCAGTGCGGCGGACTTTCTCCGCTTGAGCAGCTTGCCAACCTCTGCCACAGGCAGAACAGAACCGGTTTCATTATTGACCAGCATCATGGACACCAGCACGGTATCCTCCCGCAGGGCCTCGGCCACCTGCTCCACGGTGATGTTTCCCTGCCGGTCGGGCTGGAGGTAAGTGACCTCATAGCCCTGCTTTTCCAGTGCCTTGCAGGGTTCCAGAACGGCGGAATGCTCAATGGCGGTGGTGATGATGTGCTTGCCGCGGCGACGGTTGATCTCCACGGCGGCGCGGATGGCCCAGTTGTCGCTCTCGGTGCCGCAGGAGGTGAAGATGAGTTCATCCTCTCCGCAGCCCAGGGCCTTGGCCACATCCTGCCGCCAGCCCTTTACTTTAGCGGTCATCTCCGCACCCAGGGCGTAGCGGGCGGAGGGGTTGCCCCAGCCGCCGATCATGGCCTCATAGGCCGCCTTGGCGGCATCTTCCCGGACAGGGGTGGTGGCGGCGTTATCCAGATAATACATAATATCCCTCGTTTCTCGAAAAGAGCGTAATATTCTATGATGATTGTACCCATCCCGCCCCGGAAAGTCAAGGTGGCGAAACATGGCGGGCCGGCAAAAGAAGTTTGTCCCGCCATGTTGTCCTTTTATCCTTTTTGTGGTATAGTAGGAGTAACGGATTTATTACGGAAAGGATGGTCAACCTTATGGCAATCAACGACCGTATTTGTTATGTTGTGGGCGCCATGTCCCTGTCGGCAAATCTGCGCCCCTACCCCGCTCCCGGCGACTATGTCATCGCCGCCGACCGCGGCTATGACTCCCTGATGGCTTTCAATGTCCAGCCCGATCTGGTGGTGGGCGACTTCGACTCTCTGGGTCATACCCCCTCCCATCCCAATGTCATCCAGCTCCCCGCCGAGAAGGACGACACCGACATGGTCTTTGCCCTGCGCAAGGGTCTGGAACTGGGCTATCGCCGCTTCGTTCTGCTGGGCGGCGTGGGCGGCCGCATCGAGCATACTTACGGCAACATTCAGCTGCTGGACTGGCTGACCACCCACGGCGCGCAGGGCTTCCTGGCCGGCGAAAAGACCGTCATCACCGCCCTGCGGGACGGCGCAATGGAGTTCCCCGCCGAAATGGAAGGCTATCTCTCCGTGTTCTGCAACAGCGGCACCGCCGAGGATGTCACCCTCGAGGGACTGAAGTTCCCCCTGCAGGACGACACCCTCTCCGGCAGTTTCCCTCTGGGCGTGAGCAACGAGTTTACCGGTCAGCCCGCCCGCGTCAGCGTGGGCAGCGGCAGTCTGATCCTCATCTGGGCCGACAAGGGCGACTTCTACACCCGCTTACCCAAGCTTTGGGTGTGATTTTGTTGAAATAATTAAGCAATCACATTTTTCCCTTGCTTTTTCAGTTTATATAGGTTATATTATGGTACCAACCCGGAGGAAGGAGGTGTCTGTCCCGTGGGAGAAAGCATCAAGATCGTAGCCAAGAACGCCAAAGCGTTCCACGACTACTTCATCGAAGATCGATATGAAACCGGCATTGAGTTGGCAGGCACCGAAGTCAAGTCGATCCGTCAAGGCAATGTGAATCTGAAAGATTCCTTCTGCATCATCAAAGACGGCGAGATCTCCGTGCTGGGCATGCATATCAGCCCCTACGAGAAGGGCAACATCTTTAACAAAGACCCCCGCCGCAACCGCAAGCTCCTCATGCACAAGCGCGAGATCATGCGGCTGTTCGGAAAAATCAAGCAGGACGGGTACTCTCTGGTCCCTCTGTCTATTTACTTCAAAGGCTCCCTGGTCAAGCTGGAGATCGGTCTGGCCCGAGGCAAGAAGTTATATGACAAGCGCGACTCCGCCGCCAAAAAGGACGCCAAGCGCGAAATTGACCGGGCAATGAAATCCCGCAACCGCTGACAAAGAGAAAGATATATCAGAAAGGAATGTATTCCTATGGCTCAGAATCCTATCGTTACCTTTGAGATCGAGATGGGCAACGCCTTCGGCGTGGAGACCGGCGTCATCAAGGCCGAGCTGTACCCCGAGATCGCTCCCAACTCCGTCAACAACTTCATCTCCCTGATCAGCAAGGGCTATTATGACGGTCTGATCTTCCATCGCGTCATTTCCGGCTTCATGATCCAGGGCGGTTGCCCCGACGGCACCGGCATGGGCGGCCCCGGCTACTCCATCCCCGGCGAGTTCACCGCCAACGGCTTCAAGAACGATCTGAAGCACGACCGCGGCGTTCTGTCCATGGCCCGCGCCATGAGCCCCGACTCCGCCGGCAGCCAGTTCTTCCTGATGCACGAGAAGTCCCCCCACCTGGATGGCCAGTACGCCGCTTTCGGCAAGGTCATCGAGGGTATGGATGTGGTGGACCGCATCGCTTCCACCAAGACCGACCGCGCTGACCGTCCTCTGGACGAGCAGAAGATGGTCAAGGTCACCGTGGAGACCTTCGGCGAGACTTATCCCGAGCCCGAGCACGCCAAGACTCGCCGCTTCCCCTTCTTCTAATTAAAAGCAGAAAATCTCCCGGCGGTGAGCACACCGCTCCCCGCCGGGGTTTTCAAATAAGCGAATTGCGAACAAATCACCTATCAACCCTCGCTTCGGGTGGCAAAGCCACCCCACCAAATCAAAACGCAGGTTTTGATTTGGAAAGGAGGAGCAGCGAAGTGAATGAGTTTTCGTGTCTGCACGGAAACGAATGATACGCAGCTTGCGACGACGCCGCGGGGGCGTACTGGTTTCGACGGGGATGTTGAATCAGGGATAGCGGGCGGTGGTGCCTGGCCACCTTAAAACGGGCACTTTATAAATTAAAGAACAACAATAAGTTCGCTTACGCTGCCTAATTAAGGCAGCCGTCCGACCCGGAAGGACCACGAGCCGGGACTCGGGCGTCGCTTAGTGGTGCCCGTGCGTATGGTAAGCTTTGCCCATACCACGCATAATGAAGCTCACCTGACGGAAAGGCGTGTCGGCTTGCCTTTCCCGATGGGAACGGGGAGAGAAAGTCTCCCGCAATAACCGTCTGCGCCCGGAGAAGTCCTTGTGGATGCGTTTTCGGACAGGGGTTCGACTCCCCTCGCCTCCACCATCCATTCCCACGCCAAGTGGGAGCTAAACAAAAACGCCTCATGGTCAAGCTTTACTGGCCATGGGGCGCTTTTGCTTCTTCTGGCGACTATCGACATAGACCGCTATTTTTTGGTTTTTTGTGATTTTAGAAACCGCTTTCGGGCACCAAAATCACGGCCCACAAAAAAGACCGACACAAATCCTTTCGTGATTTGTGTCGGTCCTTTGGTTTTATGCTAACAGAAAAATGGTCTCAGTCTCTCCAAAACCGTTTTTACATCAAAAATCCTCAGCCCAGACGAGGCAGAGAAGCTGCAGCGACGGACTGACCCACGCGGCGGGTCTTCTCGTCAGGCAGCATGACCTCGCACTTGGCGGCCAGCTCGGGGTACTCGGCCTTCAGGACATCGTTGCACACCTGCAGAATGGTGTCGCCGCCCTTACCGGACATAACGCGGCCCAGCAACATCAGGTGCTCCAGATCATAGAACTGAGAGTACAGCACCACGGTGTAAGCCAGATAGGCACCGATGGTCTCGAAGATAGCGACAGCGCGGGGATCGTCCTGAGCCATCAGGCCCTGAACAACCTTCAGCTTCTCGGCAGGAGAGAGATTCTCGTCCAACTCGATACCGGCCACGGGAGCCAGCTTGATGACGGCGTCCTGGCTGAAATACTTGCAGCCCACACCGTAGTCGGTGGACCACTCATCCTGCATGGCACCGGCCTGCAGATCCACAGGAGCGAAAGCCAGCTCGTTGATCCAGCCCAGCACATTCTGATCCTTATCGACATAGCCAACGGCCTCAGAGGTGCCCATGGCCAGACCCATGATGTTGCCCTTGCCCAGACCCATGGCACCGGCCAAAGCGGACACATCGCCGTCATTGGCAACCACGATGGGCACATCACCAATCTCGGCAGCAGCGCGATCATAGATGGTCTTTACCTTCTCCCAGTTGGAGCGGGGAACCTTGATGAACAGAGAGGCCACCATGGGGGCATTGCCGATGAAGGTACCTGCGGAGGAAACACCGATGGCATCCACGCGGGGCATCTTGGAAGCGGCGGTCTTGAAGGCCTCAACAATGTGACCGAAGTGATAGTCGGGATCCTCCTGCAGCTTGGGGAACCAGACGACCTCCTCGGAGTAGACACACTCACCGTCGATGACGGCGGAAACCTTGCGGCCGGAGCCGCCGGCGTCGAAGCCAATGCGGCAGCCATCCATATAGCCGCCGATAGACTCGGCAACCTCGTTGGCCTCGGGGCACTGATCCAGAGGCAGATCCAGGATCTCCAGCTCCCGCTCATAGAGCTGCTGAACAAAGGTATAGTCGAAGTGGCGCTCGCCCTCGGGGGTATAGGCCTTCTTCAGGCGCTGAGCCAGCTCAGAACAGCCGCAGATAGACACGCGGAAACCGCCGGTGGACCACAGCAGGAACTTGACATAGCGCTCGACATAGCGAAAATCGGCTTCAGCCATCTCAGGGGTGCCGTAGATACAGGTGCGGTGAACAGAAACACGGCCCTTATCACGCTCAACGGCGATGGCCAGAGGGGTCTTGGCGCCCTTCAGATAGGCCTCACGCCAGACACCGAAAGGAATAAAGGTGGGGTCAAGCTTAGGGGCGTGGTTCATAGAATACTCAATGCCCAAATACTGCATTAATTTCTCCTCCTCATAAAATAGTCATTCTTTTGCCAGTTGGCTGTCATAGCCCAGTTCTACCAGTTTGTGAAAGGCCTGCCAGGCTTCCTCGGGGATGTGCTGGGGCAGCTGATAACCCAATCTGGCGTATAGATCCATGCGCTGGAAATCTCCGACGATCACGCTGACGGCAGCCTCGTGGGTGATGCCCTGTGCCAGAGAGTCCTTCAGATATTGCTCAATACTCACCTGCGGGGATGTTACCATGAAAGTTGTATCCGGCCAGTAAACGCCAAAAGCCGCATGTATACGCCGCTCCATAAACGGCTGGTGGACGCCCAGGATACGGCCATGAGGCAGATCGAGTTCTTTCAGCAGCGCACGGGTAAACTCAATGTTCTCCTTTGTATTGGCGGAGCGGCTTTCCAGAATGATATCCTCTTCCGGGACGCCGCACTCCATTGCAACCCGTCCAAATCGAACGGCCTCCGGCTCAGCAAACAGACCTTCCGTATTCCGGCCCAATCCACCGGTAAACAGCACCTTGGGGGCATAGCCCTCGTGGTAGAGCTGAGCCGCACGACGGGCGATGTTGTCGTTAAAGTTGCCGAAGCCGACGATACAGTCTGCTTTCTGCGGTGGGGTATGCAGCCCCAGATAGTCCCAGATGACCTGTAGCGGCTGTAAGTAATCCATATAATCCTCCAAAAAAGCCGCCGAGAAATATCCCGGCGGCTTTCCTGTTATTAGCAGTACTTTGCCTTGGCGGGTCGGATCATTTCCACGCACTCTTCCACGATGGGATAGTCGCTCTCGATCAGTTCAGCCAGAGGAGCACGGACGGAACCACAATCGATGTTATTGATGCGGCGCAGGCACTCCTTGATCATGCCATACATATTGCCGTGACCGGAGCACAGCTTGTAGATGATGCGGCAGCAATCGTTCTGGATGGCACGGGCAGTGTCCATGTCGCCCTGCTTCACCAGCTGATACATCTTGACATACAGCTCGGGCATGGCACCGTAAGTACCGCCGATACCACCCTCAGCGCCCATGGCCAGACCGGAAATCAGCTGCTCATCGGGACCGTTGAAGACAATAGCGCCCTCGTCACGCCACATCTGGATATCCTGAACGGGCATGGAGGAGTTCTTGACACCAATGACACGGGGATTCTGCAGCATCTCCTTCAGCAGGGGTACAGTCAGAGATACACCGGCCAGCTGGGGGATGTTGTAAATGACGAAGTCGGTGTTAGGAGCAGCGGCGCTCATGTCATTCCAGTACTTGGCAATAGCATAGGGAGGCAGTTTAAAGTAGATGGGGGGAATGGCGGCAACAGCATCCACGCCCAGAGACTCGGCATGGGCGGCCAGCTCGCAGCCGTCAGCAGTGTTGTTGCAGGCGACGTGAGCGATGATGACCAGTTTGCCTCTGGCCTCCTCCATCACGGCCTCCAGAACGGCCTTGCGCTCCTCCTTGCTCTGATAAATACACTCGCCGGAAGAACCGCCGACATACAGGCCGTCCACGCCGGCCTCGATGTAGTAACGGGTCAGCTCGCGGATAGCGGAGGGGTTGATAGCGCCGTTCTCGTCATAACAGGCGTAGAAGGCGGGAAAAATACCCTGATACTTAGTCAGATCTCTCATAATTTTGACCTCCTTGGTTCAGTGAACTTTAACTTTGAACACGGCTTTGCTTACCGTCTGCGGGCCATCGGCCTGCATCTTTATCTTATGTGCGTCCGCAGGGAACACCACCAGAAAATCGCCGGGGGCGAGGGTCATCTTGTAATGACCCTCACCACGGTAGGCATAGAAATCGTTGGCGGGGATACTGTCGAACTGCTCCAGTGCGCTGGGCGGGGCAATCTCCACGCGCTCACAACCATCCAGCATCATGTGGATGTCCAGGAACTTCTCGTGAGCCTCAAAGAAGCTCTCGTCGTCGGTCACCGTCTCATAGGTGAACTTGGTGCACCAGACCTCGCCGGGGATGATGTTCACCTGCTCGGTGCCCAGAGAGGACAGGAAGTCCTCACGGATATGCTCCAGCGCCACATCCAGATTGGGATGGATACCCAGATAATCCCGGGCGTTTTCGTTTTTAGCCAGAATCATGGTAATTACCCCTTAACAGCACCCATGGTGATACCCTTGGTGAAGTACTTCTGGAAGATCAGGAAGACGATGATGATGGGCACGGAAGCCAGTGCGGCGCCGGCCATCAGCAGACCATAGCCGGTGGAGCTTTCGCCCTGCATGGTGGCGATACCCAGAGAAATGGTCAGGTTGCTGGTGGACACCAGCATGATCAGCTGCATGAAGTAGTCGTTCCAGGAGTTGATGAAGGTGAAGATGGCACAGGCGCCGACACCGGGCTTGATCATGGGGAACATAACATCGGTGAAGGTGCGCCACTCGCTGGCGCCGTCAATGCGGCAGGCCTCCACCATCTCAGTGGGGATACCCTCAGCAAACTGTTTAAGCAGGAACACGCCGAAAGGCCAGCCCACGATGGGGAAGATAACAGCCCAGATCTTGTCGTACAGACCCAGAGCGTTCATCTCACGCACCAGAGGGATCAGGATAACCTGCTTGGGCAGAGCCATAGCGCAGACAACCAGAGTGAAAATCAGAGCCTTGCCAAAGAAGCGCTTCTTGGCCAGCACATAACCGGCCATAGCGGCGGTCAGGCAGGTCAGCAGCATGGAGGCCACAGACATGAACACGGTGTTGATCAGCCAGCGGATAGCGGCGGGGATGGTGGGGCCGGTGATCTTCAGGCCGCCCAGCTTGATGGCATAGTCACCCACGGCGATCTTATACAGGGGGATTTCAAAGCCGAACAGAGGGGCGGTGCGCTTGGTCATCAGGCGCTGGTAGTTGCCCAGATCCCACTCGGAGGGAACCCAGACAGGGGTGGTGGCGTTGATTTCAGCGCCGGTCTTAAAGGAACCGGTGATGATCCAGTACAGGGGGAAGGCGAAGAGGAAAGCCAGAACCACAACGACCGCAACGGAAGCATAGCGGTAAATGCGCTCACGCAGAGCGATCTGCTCTAAAGTATTGTTCTTCATTCAGCGCACCCCCTTACTTTTCCTGACCCAGCTTGAACTGGATCGCAGACAGGATGGCAATGATGATGGCGAGGATAACGCCCATAGCATTGCCGTAGCCGTACTTGTACAGCTTGAAGGCATTGTAGTAGATGTAGTACATGATGGTCATGGTGGAGTTCTTGGGACCGCCCAGAGTCAGCAGCTGGATCAGTGCGAAACACTGGAAGGAGTTGATGGTGGTAATGACCAGAATGTACAGAGTGGTGGGCATCATCTGGGGCCACTTGATCTTCCAGAAAGCCTGCATATTGGTGGCGCCGTCAACCTGAGCGGCCTCCACCAGAGACTTATCCACATTGTCCAGAGCGGACACATACAGGACGATGGGCTGACCCACGGAGGTAGTCAGCAGGATCAGAATGATACAACCCAGAGCATACTTGGTATCGCCCAGCCAGTTGATATTCTCTTCCAGCAGGCCCATGTTGGTGCCCAGATAGTTAAAGATACCATAGTACTTGTTGAACATCCACTTCCAGACCATGGTAACGGCGACGGAGCCGGTGACCACGGGCAGGTAGAAGATACAACGGAAGGCAGAGGTTGCCGCCACAGGCAGGCGGGCAATAACGGAGGCCACCCACAGGGAGAAACCACAGGTGACGGGGACGGACACCAAAACGATGACCATTGTGTTCTTCAGTGCGATCCAGAACACCTCATCCTTAAAGAGGGTGGAATAGTTCTGGAGGCCCACGAAAATATCCTCACGGCCCATGGTGGAGTCAAAGAAGCTGGTAAACACACACATGAACATGGGATAGATGACGAACATCACAAAGAATACCAGGAAAGGCAGCAGGAACATATAGGAGGTGAATGTCTCACGCATCATCAGCTTCCGGCTGCGCTTGCTGACAGTGATTGCAGAATTTGCCAAGGATATCCTCCTCTCTCAAACAACATGACGCAGAAAAGTGAATAAGTCCCGCGTCTCCCACAGGAAGCACGCGCGTCCGGCAGACGCATTACCTATTCACTCTTCCCTTTCATTCATTCTCTCATAGAAAAAGGGCCCCTCCCCTCGCCCGGAGGGAAGGGGCCCAGTAAGTTCAGGTATGAACTTGTTGCCGGGGCAAATTACTTGCCGTTAGCCTGAGCGGCGTACTGAGCAACGACGGTAGCGATGTCCTCGCCAGCGCCGACCTGCTGCAGCATGTTCCACCAAGCGGTACGAGCCTCAGCCCAACCGGTGGTGACCTGATAGTAGTCGCCCAGCAGAGGCATCAGGACATTGTACTCGGCCATGATGGCGTTGTCAGCCCAGATCTGGGACAGGTCAGCACCCTCAGCAGAGTTACGGACGGCGAAGTAGTTGGCAGCCTTGACGGCGTCAGCGGTAGCAGCGGAGTCGCACATGTACTTGATGAAGGTCTTAGCGCCCTCGATCTTGGCAGCGTCGCCGTTGTCGAAGATACCGAAGCCCCAGATGCCGCCCTGCAGCTTGGAGTCAGTGCCGTTCTCGGAGGGGAAGGCCATGAACATGATGTCGTCGCCGGAAGCGGTCTTGGCAGCGCCGGTGTTAGCGGTGTTGGGGTTCAGCTGCTGAGCAATGTTCCAGCAGAAAGCGGTGTTCAGAGTGCCGTTGTAGAACAGAGCGATCTCGTCGCCGCCAGCGATACCGGCGTCGAATTCGACAGCGTCCATGTCGACCAGGGTCTGCAGAGCCTGAATGTTCTTGGGATCAGCCCAGGTGTACTCAGTGTGCTCAGCGTTGGTGAAGGTACCACCGTACAGGTTGTTAACCAGAGCGCGGGTGCCCTGGTCGCCGCCCTGACCGACGCAGTAGACAGCGCCGACCTGCTTGGCGGTGTAATCATACACAGCCTGCATAGCCTTCAGGAAGTTCTCAGTGGTCCAGGTACGGGTAGCCTCGTCAATGTACTGCATAGCGCCGGCAGCCTCAAAGACATTCTTGTTGATGGCCATGCAGTGAGCGGTCATGACCAGAGGATACTCGTAAGCGGTAGCGTCGTCAGCGAAACAAGCAGCCAGAGCGGCAGCGTTGATCTCGGACTTGTCGGTGGCATCGAACAGGTCAGCAATGTTGACCATCTTGCCCTTGGCGCCCCAGTTGGCGACCAGACGCTCGGGACCTTCCATGATCAGGTCGGGAGCAGCGTTACCCTCGATGGCGGTGTTGACCTTGTCGTCGCCGTCAGCGTAGGTCAGGTACTCAACCTTAACGGTGATGCCGGTAGCAGCCTTGAAGTCGGCCATCAGCTTGTCAACAGTCTCCTGGTTGCCCCAACCACCGATGGGGTAGGTCCACAGGGAGATCTCAGTGGCGGCAGCGGGATCAGCGGGGGTCTCGGCAGGCTGAGAAGCCTCGGGAGCGGGAGCGGGGGCGGGCTCTTCGACCTTCTCGACAGAGCAGGCAGTCATGGACAGACCCATGACCAGAGCCAGCAGAAGTGCGGTAAACTTCTTCATAAATCAATTCTCCTCTTCTGATTTTTCCCGCAGCGGAGTCAGGACACCGCAAACGAGAATTTTACTTTTTGCACAATTCACCACAGTAAATTGTACTCTACATTTAGAATAGTACACGAAGCTTCCCCATTTTGTCAACAGAAAAATGAAAGGAATTTTCATATTTTACCCGTAAAAGAAAACTTTTTCCATTCTGTACAAAAAACGAAGCCCGGTTTTTTACACAATGACGAATGTGGATTTCGACCCTTGACGATACCACTCAGAATGTTTATTCTGCAATAGAAAGGAGTTGCGTTATTCATATGAAAAAGCATATTGTCTGTCTGGGTGATTCCAATACCCACGGCTATTGCGCCGATCCCGCCGACTGCGCCGATGGCGGCATCCGTTTCAATGAATCTGAGCGCTGGACCCGTCTGCTTCAGCAGGAGTTGGGCGAGGACTATCTGGTGGTGGAAGAGGGCCTGTCCGGCCGCACCACCTGCTTCACCGATCCCCTCCACGAGGGCATGAGCGCTTTGGAGTACATCACCCCCTGCCTGAAGAGCCACGAATTCGTCGATCTGCTCATTATTATGCTGGGAACCAACGACTCCAAGGACCGTTTCTATGCCAGCGCCGCCTGCATCGGCATCGCCATGGGCCGTCTGGTTCGCAAAGCACAGGCTACCGATTGCTGGGGCGGTAAGCAGCCCAACATTCTGGTCATCGCCCCTCCCCCCATCGGCGAGGGCATGCTGACCAGCGCCGTGGCCGAGACTATGGGTACCGGCTGCGTGGAGCGTTCCGAGGGTCTGGCTCATTATTATAAGGAGCAGTGTGAACTTATTGGTGCTCACTTCCTCAACGCCGTGGACGCCGGTGCCGAGTTCAACAAGGTCGACTTTATGCACCTGACCCGCAAAGGCCACGCCAATCTGGCCAAGACTCTGTCCGAGCTGGTCCCCACTCTGCTGAAATAAAAAAACGCCGCTTATCCGGCGGCGTTTTCATCAGGCATATAGGGTTTGAACATGGGCTCAATGAACAGCGTACCCAGAAGGGCAGCCAGAGCCGGAAGGAAAAACAGTGGGAACACATAGCGGGCACACAGCAGTACGGACACCGCGTTGATCATACCCAATCCCACCGTCCGGGGCATATTGGCCAGAGCGATCAGCAGGGCATTTTTCAGCAGCACCCCAAAGCTGTTCTCAAACCGGGACAGCATGGGGAAGATCACGCTGAGGATGCCAAAGACCGTGATACCCAGAAAAGCAGCTGCAGAAAAGAGCATCCAGGATACCGCCCCTGCCACTGCCGCGTTCCACACCTGAATGAGCAGCCAGCCCAGGCCCACAAACAGGGCCAGAAATACCACCGTTGGGCCGATTCCCGGTACAAGATTTCTCCGGAAGGCCCCAACGAAACGGAACCAGGACTGCTTGTCCCCTTTTCGGAAGGCCCGGTATACCGAGTCGTACAGCGCGGCGGTAGATGCTCCCACCGTCACCACCGGGATACACCCCACGAGCCAGAACAGACTGAGGAAAATACAGTCGCTGATCTGTGCAAAAGTAATCATCAGCCCGTTATCCGGATTGAGAAGATTTCGAAACATATCGTTGCCCCCTATCAGTTCGTGACCATTGTAGCACACATCATCCGATATGTCACGACCGGCAGCAAAAAA
Source organism: Lawsonibacter sp. (assembly GCA_045632045.1). Classification (GTDB taxonomy): domain Bacteria; phylum Bacillota; class Clostridia; order Oscillospirales; family Oscillospiraceae; genus Lawsonibacter. The sequence goes on along the minus strand of JAZQVX010000208.1, from coordinate 6,406 downwards.
ACTCTTTTCGTTGATAAATCAGTAAAAAAATGGTATAGTAAATCAAACTATCATGTAGGAGGACTATGATGGACAAACAGAGATTTATAGATGAGCGCAAGTGGATCTGCAGCCAGCTGGATACTGTGGCTGATTTCTGGCTCAAAAACGGTATGGATAAGGTCCACGGCGGCGTTTACACCTGCCTGGATCGCAAGGGTAATATCTACTCCACCGACAAGAGCGTCTGGATGCAGGGCCGCTGCGGCTGGATGTTCGCCCACCTGTGCCATGTCTACGGCGTGAAGGAAGAGTGGCTGGCTGCCAGCAAGAGCTGCCTGGACTTTATGGAGAAGTACTGCATCAACCGTGAGGCCGGTGACCGTATGTACTTCACCGTCACCGAGGATGGCCAGCCTCTGCGCCAGCGCCGTTACTATTACTCCGAGGCTTTCTACGCCAGCGCCAACGCCGAGTACTACGGCATCACCGGCGACAAGGTGTGCCTGGATCGTGCCCGCAAGGCTTACAACCTCTACTGGGATCTGGCTCACGGCGCTCAGGACCCCGTGAACATGGGCCCCAAGACCATCCCCGAGACCCGCACCGGTCGTTCCTTCGGTCTGCCCATGATCATCCTCAACGTCATCAGTATCCTGCTGCGGGTTGACCCCGAGCACAAGGCCGAGTATGAGGACCGTGCCCAGCAGTGCGTGGATGAGATCTTCAAGTATTTCGTCAAGCCCGAGCTCAAGTGCGTGCTGGAGAATGTCGGCCCCAACGGCGAGATCCGCACCAACTTCACCGAGGGCCGCATCGTCAACCCCGGTCACGACATCGAAGGCGTCTGGTTCATGCTGGAGCACGCCAAGCGCACCGGCGACAAGGAACTGGTTGCCAAGGCTGCAGAGATCTTCGACTGGGCCATCGAGGCCGGTTGGGACAAGGAGTACGGCGGTCTGCTCTACTTCACCGACTGCATGGGTATGCCCCCCGAGGCCTATGAGCACGATATGAAGCTGTGGTGGCCCCACAACGAGATCCTGATCGCATCTATGATGCTCTATCGTGACACCGGCGACGAGAAGTATCTCGACTGGTTCTACACCACTCTGGATTACTGCAAGGAGCACTTCGCCGACGAGGAATACGGCGAATGGTACGGCTATCTGCGCCGCGACGGCAAGCCCACCATGCCCTCCACCAAGGGTTCCACCTTCAAGGGTCCCTTCCATCTCCCTCGTTGCCTGATCCTGGTGGATCAGATGATGGGCGAAATTCTGGGCTGATCTTAACAGACAAGGAGTGCAGGAATGAACAGACAGTCGATCAACATACTGGAACAGATCCACGCCTCCTACTATCAGCTTACTACCGCCGAGCGTAAGCTGGCAGACTATGTGCTGGCTAATCGCAACCAGGTTCAGTTTATGTCCATCACCCAGCTGGCAGATGAGTGTGGTGTTGCGGAGGCTACCGTCTCCCGCTTCTGCCGAAATCTGAAGCTCAAAGGATTCAATGCATTTAAATTGGAGCTGTCCAAGCAGGCAGGCAACAGTCCTCAGCCTCAGGATGTCTCCCCCGATACCATTGGCGGCCGCTGTGCTGAGGTTCGCCGATTGGCCGAAGAGGCCATTCAGCAAACATTGGAGCTTGTCTCGCCCGATGACATCTCCCGCACAATGGAGTTTTTTGAGCAGGCACCACATATCATGTGCATTGGTTCCGGCGGCAGTATGATTATGGCCAGCGAATGTGCCCACCTGTTTTCCACGGTGGCAGCCAAGTTTTACGCCGTGTCCGACTCCCACAGTCAGATGGCCGCTACCGCTACCATGGGGCAGGACGATGTGATCGTGCTCTTCTCCTATTCCGGTGCCACTACCAACGGTGTTCAGGTACTGGAACTGGCAAAAAGCCGAGGGATCCGCACGATCCTGGTCACTCGATTCCGAAAGTCTCCCGCCGCAAAACTGGCTGATGTGGTCTTGTGCTGCGGCTCCAACGAGGGCCCCTTCCAGCTCGGCTCGGTTCCCGCCAGAATCGCCCAACTGATCGTAGTGGACGTGCTATTTCAGGAGTACTGTTCCCGCAATCAGGATGCATGCAAAGACAGCCTTCAGCGTATCGCTGCGGCCCTTTCCGATAAACATATCTGAGTTCGAATGCCCTCCAGACTTGTGATAGAGTCGAGATAAACATCATCGTTTCCAAGTAACGCGCCTAATTCTCAATCTTATACCCCCGGTTCCCCGGGGGTATTTTATTCACATAAGAGGTTTCCTATGAATATACTCTTCAACAATGAGGAGTTGCTGCACCTCATCAATAATCTGTATACGCTCACCGGAATCAGGGCCAATATTTATGATTTCAACGGCCGGGACATCTGTCTGACGGATGACCACACCCCCTTCTGCGCCAAGATCAACGCCTGTCCTGAGGGGCACGCGCGCTGTCTGGCCTGTGATTCCCAGGCCGTTCATCACTGCGACGGCGAAGACAGCATTTATTTTTACCGCTGCCACGCCGGCATCTGCGAGGCCATCATCCCTATCTTCTCCAACGGAATGCCCATGGCCTATCTGGCCTTCGGTCAGCATCTGGACACTTCCTCCATGGAGAAGCAGTGGGAAAACACCAAAGCCACACTGGGCTGGTATCGCGGCGATATGGACGAGCTGAAGGAGGCCTTCTTCTCCTTCCGTCAATACAACCCTGAGGAGATCACCGCCTGTGCAGATATCTTGAAAGCCCTGGCCTCTTACATCCATCTGGCCGGTATGATCCAAACCATCGAGTACACCGACCTGCAGCGTTTGGAGATCTATCTGGACAGCCACTATATGCAGAAACTTTCTCTGGCCTCCGTCTCAGCAGAGTTGGGCATCAGCCGCACCAAGTTGTGCACACTGGCCAAACGCCTGTCCGGCGGCAAGACTCTCTCCCAGATGATAGCCGAGCGCAGAGTGTCCGCAGCCAAGCTCCTTCTGGCCCGGACAGAGAAGCCTATTGCCATGGTGGCAGAATCTGTGGGTATTACCGATTATAACTATTTCACCAAAATTTTCCGCTCTGTGACCGGAGTAACTCCCAGCGCTTTTCGCAAACTACATTATAGCAACACGGAAAATTCAAACTTTTAAGCGTGTAAATGGCGGTCGTTTGCAAAGAAGCACGCTTGTGGCTAGCTCGGAATGGGCCTGCTTTTGTGTGGGTATCTGCGAGTACATTCTCGTGCAGAAATGGACAGCGCATAACAAAACTTGACAAGATTACCGTAACGGCCCATCCTCACACCGAGAGTGGGCTGCTCTCTTTTGCCGCAACCTCCCCCACCCCACTCGCCCTCCCCCAACGCCGCCAAAATCGTCCCCTCACAAAAATCCATCCCAAAGACGGCCAGCCAATCAAGGCCAAAGCCGTCCTCTAAAATATTGCGCAAATGGAAGGTCTCCCCGTACCGCATCCCTCCATCCTCACGGCAATCGACTGGCCCTGGGGCGCTTTTGTTTCTCCAAGCGACGATCGGCATCGATCGCTATTTTGATGAACCCCTGTTATCTCCAGATACGGAGATTGCAGGGGTTATTTTTTGTCTGCCCGCTCTGTTCGGATATAATATAGTCAGAACACACCACTGACACAGGGCGATTTTCGCAGGGAGGTAATGCTATGAACGATATGATTATGCTGACAGAGGAACACATTGAACTGTTTTCCGACCATCTACTTCGGCAGGAGCGCACCCGCAGTACCATAGCACAATATCGGCGCAGTCTGCAGTCTCTCAGCCGTTTTCTGAACCCCGACAAGATTTTGGATAAAGAATGTCTGTTGGCCTGGAAAAGAATTTCCGCCGAAACAAAATCCGCCCGCACCACCAATTGCATGATCGCCGCCATCAACGCTTATCTGGACTTTGTGGGCGCGGCACATCTGAAACTAAAGACATTAAAGGTACAGCGCAAGGTTTTCAGCGAGTACGAGTTGACCGAAGAGGAGTTCCGCGCGTTGGTATCTCAGGCACGCAGAATCGACGACGAGCAGACCGCGGTTCTGCTCACCGCTATGTCCGGCAGCGGCGTACGGGTAAGCGAGGTGCAGTTTCTGACCGTGGAGGCGGCTCAGCAGCGCATGGCGACGATCTCCCTGAAGGGCAAAATCCGCCACATCCCCTTGGGCGAGAAAGTATGTGCTGAGTTGTTGCGCTTTGCGAAAAGGCAGCACATTACCTCCGGCCCGATTTTTCTTGGCAAACAGGGCAAACCGCTGGATCGCCGCCGCATTTGGGAGCGGATGAAAAAACTCTGTGTCAGCGCAGGAGTCGATCCAAGAAAAGTACACCCCCATGCCCTGCGGCATCTGTTTGCGCGGCTTTTCTACAATATGACGCAAGATATCGCAAAACTGGCCGATCTGCTGGGGCATAGCTCCATCGAAACCACCCGCATTTACATTATGACCTCCGTGCGCGAACACCGCACCATCTTAGATCGACTTGCAGAAAATTTGGGTGCAAAAAAGCCACTCCATAGGAGTGGCAAACGACTGTTTCGGACATAATCCGTATTTTGTCCTCGCGATACGCACAAGGATAGAAATACAGCATCATGATACCACAAAGCCGAATTCATTGGAAGTGCTAAATCCAAAAAACTTTCACTAAAACGGCATGAAAAGAAAACCGACAGAGCAGAGCTTCTTCTCACTTTTGGGAAGCGGTTCTGCTTTTATGCCTTTTATTAGGGCATATACAGGATTCTGTCGATTTAGCACACGGATCACCAAGCATAAAAACGGACAAAATACGGATTTTGTCCGTTGAGGAGGTGGCCGGTTGAGATTAACTGAATATGTCCATAACCGGGGCCGCCCCGAACTGCTCCTGCAGTGGGACTCAGAGCGCAACCACGCGCTCTCTCCGGAGCAGGCCAACAGCGGAAGCGACACGAAGGTCTGGTGGAAATGCGATCAGGGGCACAGCTGGCAGGCAAGGATCAATTCCCGCACCCTGCAAGGCCGCGGCTGTCCCTACTGCGCGGGCAAAAAAGTCATTCCCGGACAGACCGATCTGGCCACCGCCTGTCCCGACCTTGTAGCGCAATGGCATCCGGCCAAAAACGGAGCTTTGACTCCGGAGCAGGTCATGCCGGGCAGCGAGCAAACCGTCTGGTGGCTATGCGAAAAAGGCCACGAATGGCAAAGTTCCATCTGTGTTCGCGCCCGTCAGGGGCACGGCTGTCCCTACTGCGCCGGACAGTGGGTAATACCGGGAGAAAACGATCTCGCCACTCGCTACCCCGAAGTTGCCGCCCGATGGCACCCTACTCGTAACTCCGTTCCGCCGTCGCAGATCCTGCCCCACACCCACAAGCGCTACTGGTGGCAGTGCGAGCGCGGTCACGAATGGCAGGTCGCGCCAACGGCACTGATTCAGGGCAGCAGCTGTCCCTACTGCGCGGGCAAAAAAGCCATTCCGGGCGAAACCGATCTGGCGACTCTGCGTCCCGATCTGGCTGCCCAGTGGCACCCCGAGAAAAACGGAAAGCTAACCCCTAAATGCATCTCCCCGGGCAGCGAAAAGCGGGTCTGGTGGCTGTGCGACAAGGGGCACGATTACCAGAGCATCGTTTTCAGCCGTTCGGACGGCACCGGCTGCCCCTACTGCACCGGCAAAAAGGTCTGGCCGGGCTTCAACGATCTGGCAACGCAGTTCCCCTATCTCGCCAGTCAGTGGCACGACACACTCAACGGCGCGCTGCGCCCTCAGGATGTGTCAAAAGGCAGCCACAAGTCAGTCTGGTGGGAGTGCCGGGAAGGTCATGTGTGGAAAGCGGCCGTGTTCTCACGCACGAGAAAAAAGGCCGCTGATTGTCCGGTTTGTGCCGGAAAAGTAAAGAAATTAAATTCTGGAGGAAGAACATGAAGAAGTTTTGGAAAAAAAACGAGGGCTTTACGCTGGTTGAGCTTGTCGTGGTTATCGCCATCCTCGGTGTTCTCGCTGGTGTTGCTACCGTTGGTTACAGCGGTTATGTGAAGAAGGCCAATATGGCGGCGGATGAGACTCTGCTGAGCAATCTGAATACTGCTTTTGCAGTTGCTTGTATCGAGAATTACCATGATGTTTCTGCTGTTGATGCGGCTGCCATTACTGTCACCGACGGTGTAGTTGGCGCACTGACCTCAGTCGAAATCGACGGTGCTAATAATGCAGATATTATTGCAGACTTTAATGCCTACTTCGACATGTCCGAGCCCAAGCTCAAGCATTACAAACGCATCATCTTCAATAGCACTCTGCACCAGTTTACATTCGCGGAGTCCAATTTCGCGGATGAAGCTGTAATGGATGAGATGCGCTTGACCCTCGACGGTATCAGCGGCTATTTTGCCCGTGGACTCAACATGGGTCTGGTTGGCAATG
>JAZQVX010000207.1:0-2005 GCA_045632045.1 Lawsonibacter sp. | reverse complement strand
ACCAGCATTCTGGGCGCGCCCTTTTTGATCTTCCTGATCGTGCGGGGGAGGAGGCAGCTATGAGCGATTTGCGTGTGAAGGGACTGTGCGCCGGGTACGGCAGAGAGAATATCATAGAGAACATTTCCTTCCAACTGGAAGAGGGCTGCCTGCTGGGCATCATCGGGGCCAACGGCAGCGGCAAGACTACCCTGCTGAAGGCGCTGTGCGGGATCCTGCCCCATCGGGGTACCTGCATGCTGGGGGATACGGTTCTGGAGGAGCTGTCTGCCAGACAGCTTGCAAGACTTGTCAGTTATATCCCCCAGAGAAGCGGCATCGCCATCGACATTTCGGTGCTGGATGTGGTGCTGATGGGGTTCAACCCCCGGCTGGGACTGTTGGAGCATCCCACAAAGGACATGAAGGCCGCGGCGATGGAGGCTCTGGGCCGGGTGGGTCTGTCCGGCAGGGAGGAGATGAACTATCTCCACCTGAGCGAGGGACAAAAGCAGCTGTGCATACTGGCCCGCACGCTGGTGTCTGACAGCAGACTGCTTCTGCTGGACGAGCCGGAGAGCGCCCTCGACTTCCGCTTCCGGCATCAGATGCTCGCCCTTTTGCGCCATTGGGTAGCATCGCAAAACAGCAGCGCCATTGTGACCCTCCATGATCCCGCCCTCGCCCTGAACTTCTGCGACAAGCTGCTCCTGCTCTCGGATGGCGGCGTTCTGGACATCCTCGCGCCCAAGGCAGATCCCCTTGACAAAATGGAGCGGAAGCTTAGTATGGTATACGGAAGCATCAGCCTGCAGCGGTGTCAAAACCGCAGGGGCGAGGGGCAAATCGTCATGCTGAGAGAGGATTAAGTGTATGAGAGCGGTAACAAAGATCACTTTTCTGGACGACAACAATGAGAAGTTCTTTGGGGAAGGTCCCGCCAGACTCCTGCGTGGAGTCGAGGAATGCGGGTCCCTTCGTGCCGCCGCCATGTCCATGGATATGGCATATACCAAGGCCCTGAAGCTGATCCGCAACGGAGAAAAGGCGCTGGGTTTCGCGCTGATCAGCAGAGCCACCGGCGGAAAAGACGGCGGCGGAAGCGCTTTGACACCAGAAGGAAGGGAGTGGCTGGCGCGGTATGAAGCCTATCGGGATGCCTGCATGGAATCTAACAGCAGACTGTATCTGGAATTCTTTCCGGAGCAGCGGTAAGCGCCATCTGATCCTGACCGGGACAAGGGGCAGCGGAAAAACCACGCTGCTCAAGAGCCTGTTCCCGGAGCCCCTCCCCGGGCTCACCACATGGGCAGAGCCGAAACAGGGTGTCTGGCTTCGGGATCATCTTTCCGGCGAAACGGCGCGGGTGGGGGTATTCGACGAGAGCCTCCCCGGCCCGGAAAACCGGATGGCCCCGGTGCGGGAGGGCTTTCTTTCCCTGGGCGTGACCGCGCTGGAGCGGTATGCATCCTCCGACCACCGCTGGATCTCCATCGACGAGATCGGTTATCTGGAAACACAGTGCGAAGCCTATCTGGAAGCCCTGCGGGGTCTGTTTGAAAAGAAGCGGGTGGCGGCGGTGGTGCGCAAACAGGAACTGCCCTTCCTCACGGAACTGTGCGGCCGGGAGGACGCCTTCGTGGTGGACATGGACGCCCCCTTCGGGAATGTGGGCTGTGTCATCATGGCCTCCGGGCTGGGCAAGCGGTTCGGCGGCAACAAGCTGATGGCCGATTTTGGCGGGAAGCCGCTGATCTCGCCCATTCTGGATGCCACGCAGGGGTTATTCTCCCGGCGGGTGGTGGTGACCCGGCACGAGGATGTGGCCCGGATCTGCAAAGACCGGGACATCCAGACCGTCCTGCACGAACTGCCCCACCGCAGCGATACGGTGCGTCTGGGTCTGGAGGCCCTGAGCGGGGTGGAGCGGTGTATGTTTGTTCCCGCCGACCAGCCCCTCCTGCGGAAAGAAACCATCGCCGCGCTCTGGCTGGCCTCGGTCAATGAGCCGGAGGCGATCTGGCGG
>JAZQVX010000206.1:0-2815 GCA_045632045.1 Lawsonibacter sp. | reverse complement strand
TCGCGGCAGCGCTCCTGGGTTTCGGCCTCCACCATGACGCGCACCAGCGGCTCGGTGCCGGACTCGCGCACCAGAATGCGGCCGGAATCGCCCAGCTCCTCGGCCACGGTCCGGACGGCGGCCTGCACGGCGGGATCGTCCTGGGCAAGGCGCTTATCCCGGACACGGACATTGATGAGAACCTGAGGATAAACCTTCATGTCCTCGCCCAGTCGGGCAAGGGTGCTCTTCTTGGCCAGCATGACCTGCATCAGTTTCAGGGAGGTGAGGATGCCGTCGCCGGTGCGGGCGTACTTGGAGAAGATGATGTGGCCGGACTGCTCGCCGCCGATGCGGTGGCCGTTTTTCATCATGTTCTCATAGACATACTTATCACCCACGGCGGTCTTTTCATAGTGGATGCCCACCTCGTCCAGCGCCTTATACAGACCGAAGTTGGACATGACGGTGGTGACCACGGTGTTGTTGAGCAGATTGCCCTTCTCCTTCATGTAGCGGGCGTAGATATACATGATCTTGTCGCCGTCCACCAGATCGCCGTTTTCATCCACGGCCAGACAGCGGTCGGCATCGCCGTCGTAGGCAAAGCCCACATCCATGTTGTGTTCCCGGACATACTTCTGCAGCCCCTCCATGTGGGTGGAACCGGCGTTGAGGTTGATGTTCAGGCCGTCGGGGTCGGCATTGATGACATGGACATCGGCGCCCAGCGCCTTGAAGATCATGGGGGCGATATTCCACGCGCTGCCGTTGGCACAGTCCAGCGCCACTTTCTTGCCCTTAAAGGAATAGATGCCCTGAGAGATCAGATAGCCCATATAGCGGTTGCGGCCGGCGGTATAGTCCACGATCTTGCCGATCTCGTCCTCGGTGGCCAGAGGCAGATCGTCCCAGCGGACACCGTCCACCTCCAGCTTGCCGTCCAGATAGTCCTCCACCAGACGGATGGTGCCCTCCTCCATCTTCTCACCCTCACGGTTCATCAGCTTGATGCCGTTGTCGTAGTAGGGGTTGTGAGAGGCGGAGATCATCACGCCGCAGTCAAAGCCGTCGGTGCGGGTGACATAGGAAACAGAAGGGGTGGTGGTGACATGGAGCAGATAGACATCGGCGCCGGAGGCGGCCATGCCCGCGCTGATGGCGTACTCCAGCATGTAGCAGGAGCGGCGGGTGTCCTTACCCACCACGATCTGCGCCTTGGAGTGGCGGCCGTAGTACCAGCCCAGAAAACGGCCGATCTCATAGGCGTGGCTTGCGGTGAGTCCCTCGTTGGCCTTACCGCGGAAGCCGTCGGTGCCAAAATATTTTCCCATAGTATGAATCCTCCAATCATCGTATCCCCGGCGCCCCCTTTACAGAGGAGGCAAGGATGCGGATTTAAAATTCTATGCGTTCTCTTTCTTTTTAGCATAACACAAACAGACGGCGGAGCACAAGGCACTCCGCCGTCTGTTTTAGAAAAATTTACAATTAGTTAGCATATCCGTACATTCCGCGCACCGAAACCTCTCCGGCGCTGACGGCCCGCTCCGCGCCGTCGGGCATACGCACCACAAGACGGAACTCCTCGTCGATATAGAGGGACTCCGCCTCCTCCCGGCTGGCGGGGGTGATGAGCTGCACCTGCTTGCCGGTGGTGATGCACCCGGCCCGGTACTTTTCCAGATAAGCGTCCCGGTCCTGGGGGAAATGCTCTGTCATCTCATCCAGCGCCAGCACAATGGCGGCGGCCAGTTGGGGCAGAGTGGGGGGATCTTTCAGTTCCAGCGACAGAGAGGTGGCCATGTCCCGCAATTCGGGCAGAAAATCCTCCCGGCTGTGGTTGACATTCAGTCCAATGCCCACCACCACATGGTCAACAGCACCGTCTTTCAGTCCCAGTTCGGTGAGGATACCGCCCAGTTTTTTCCCGTTCAGAATGATGTCGTTGATCCACTTGATCTCAGGGCGCACTCCGGTACAGGCCTCCACGCCGTCGCAGACCGCCACGGCGACCCACGCGGTGAGGTTGCTTAAAGTCTGCATATCCGCCCGGGGACGCAGCATGACGGAGAGATACATACCCAGATCGGACTCGGACTGAAAGCTGCGACCTCTTCTGCCGCGGCCGGCGCTCTGGGCCCGGGCCAGCACCACGGCGCCGCTCTGCGCCCCCTGTTCGGCCAGACGGCGGCACTCCAGATTGGTGGAGTCCACCTCATCCAGCCAGCGGATGCAACTGCCCAAATGTCTGGTCTTACCCTCCAGCAGGGCGGTCAGTTCCTGTTCCAAAGTCATGGGATGTCCTCCTCAAAGCCCCGTCAGATCAAAGGGGGGCGTGTATTCTTCCTTTGCGCTGGTGCGCTCCTGACAGAACCCGGGCAGGTCCAGATTCTGCATGTATTCGATGGCGACGGAAATTTCTCCCTTGCGCAGTCTTCGGTTCAATTCCGGATGGTTGGAGAGATCACCCCAGGGGGTGTACTGGCTCATGAGGGAGAAGAGCACCTCGCCCCGCCGGAAATTCTCTGCCACCCAGTCCATGACCGCCTTGGCCTGAGCCACCTGACCGGGCAGGATGAGGTGGCGGATGACCACGCCCTTCTTCAAAAGGCCGTCCTCCACCACCACAGGGCCTGTCTGGCCCACCATCTCCCGGATGGCCTCCGTTGCTCTTTCGGGATAATCCTCCGCATCGGAGCAGCGCAGGGCGATTTTTCCGTCCAGATACTTCAGATCGGGCAGGTAGATGTCCACCTTCCCCTCCAGCGCCTTCAAAGTTTCCACCTTTTCATAGCCCCCGGTGTTATAGACCACCGGGACAGGCAGAGGCTGC
>JAZQVX010000205.1:0-10556 GCA_045632045.1 Lawsonibacter sp. | reverse complement strand
TCACGTTGTTTAATTTACAAGGTACACGCCGCGTCGTGCGGCGGTTTTAAAGTTTAGCACTTCTTACTCGCTTTGTCAAGAACTTTTTTCAAGTTTTTTCAAACTTTTTCGTTCTCTCATTCGCTGCTTTTCAGTTGTGCCGCTGTCTCGCAGACAGCTTCGTAATATTACCACGCACTTTTCACTTTGTCAACGACTTTTTTCAAGTTTTTTCGAGCTAATTTACTCTCTATTGCATTAAATCGTTCTCTGTAACAAAGCGCACAACCGCGTCTTTTCCTTTCTCCAATTCCCTTGTGCATTTCGCTTCAGATACGCCGCTCCAAGCGTGAAATCACCTTGCGCTCCCCCTCTCTTTTCATTATAATAGGAATACAGAACACTTTCGGAGGTCCCTATGGAATTCAAATACACGCCCGAACTTGAAGCATACATCCGCAAGCACAACAAAACCACTCTTCTGGTGGAAATGGTGGAGCTCAACAACTCCGATCTTGATATTACCGAGCTGCACCCCTATTTCGTCAACCAGCGCATGCGGGATCAGTTCGTCAACAAAAAGGGATACCGCGTCTTTCCCACCGAACTGGGCGAGGTACTCCTCCCCCGCTATCCCTTTACCATGGAGGACACCGTCACCTTCGGTCTGAAGTCCTTTCTTTTCATCCACCATGTCACCTGCAAAGGCATCAAAGTATAAAGGGAGTCCTGCTCTATGAAAACACCTCAGGCATTCTGGAATTTCCGTGCCCAAACCTATGATGATGCGATCGGCCACATGTACGATGATGCATACCGCCGCACAGCTGACAATTCCCTGAAATATCTGAAGAAGGACAGCCGCGTTCTCGAATTTGCCTGCGGCACCGGAATCGTCACCGCCGCAGTCGCTCCCCATGTGGCTTCCATCCGTGCAATCGACATCTCCGATGAGATGGTCATCCGTGCCAAGGCGAAGATGAAATCTCTGGGACATGAAAATGTGGAGGTCACTCAGACCGATCTGTTTGATTCCTCCCTCCCCGAAGGCAGCTTCGATGCCGTTATGGCGTTCAATGTTCTGCTCTATGTGGATAATTTTGAGGAAGTCATGGAGCGTATCCAAAAACTGCTCAAACCCGGCGGTGTTTTCCTCTCCGCCACTGATTGTCTGGGGTGGAACTTCTCCAAAGCCGCCCGAACAAAATTCTGGCGCAGCCGCACAGGTAAGATGCCCTATGTGGGCTTTTTCAGCCAGAAAGGGCTGGTCAGGAGGATCGAGCAGGCAGGCTTCACCGTATTGGAACAGGAAAACCTCTTTCCCGATCCCCCCAATCTCTTTGTCGCCGCCCGGAAATAACATGATCCCGCAGACGATTTGTCTGCGGGATCTTTTAGTTTACCAAATATCTTGTTATATTGTAGCCGCCCCAGAGGGGATGCTCCGTATACTCCATCCCAATGTCACCGAACGGGAAATAAAAAATATCCCACGCAACATAGTCTTCCCGCACCTCCTTCACCGACACCGCCACAGCAAATACCGGCGCACTGTGTCCGTAGAAGCCACGGCTCACTGAAGTTACCGTCCGCTTCTGATCTTCGGACATAGTTGCTTCGCATCCATCGGCATACATGACGACCGGCTGATAAGCCAGTCGCCCCAGAACACCGATGATCAGTATGAAAAAAATCACAAAGGCAACGATCGTACTGCGTGTTTCCCTTCCTTTTCCCAAAAACCAAACGGCGGACGGGATCGCCGCTCCCGCAACCACCGCAAGGATCATCAGCAAGATAATCAGTCCAGTCAGAACAGTTTCCATCGCATCTCCTCAGAAACTCATTTCATAATAGTACCAGCAGTCATCCAGCTTTTTTATGTAGCAGGTATTGTCGCCCTCGGGTTCAAAAAAGACAATACCTGTTTCTGTTTTCTCCTGCGTTTCCCACCCCATGTCATGAAAATACTTCATATACATAGTGTGGTCACAGGGAACATAGGTCACGCCCCAGTAAGTCGTCTCAGAAGCAAACCCGCTCGCCCGGAATTCAAATTCCACGGATGGACATTCGCCCCGGTGAAGGTTCATTCCCTGCCAATGATCGGGGAGTTCGCTCTCCCAAGTGCTTCCCTGCTCCAACACCTGCAGCGCAAGCTGTTCCAATGTGGCGCGGTCAGCTTCAAACTGTTCTACCGTCTGTTCCTCCCGCCCAGGCTGCAACGCAAAGGCTACTACAACAAAAACCAGCACCGGGACCAGCGGCCCGATCAGACACACCCACCAAACCAGTTTTTTCATCTCACTCCTCCCCATCGGGGGCAAACTCCAGAATATCCCCCGGCTGACAGTCCAGTGCGGCGCAGATGGCCTCCAGTGTGGAAAACCGCACCGCCCGGGCCTTATTATTCTTCAAAATAGACAGGTTGGCCATGGTGATGTCCACCTTTTGCGCCAACTCACCCAGCGACATCTTCCGCTTGGCCATCATCACATCCAGATTGACGATAATGCTCATGCTTCCGCCCCCTTAGATGGTCAAGTCCTGATCTTCCTGCAGTTCGGATGCCTGTCGGAAGAGGGCGCCCATAACTTTGAACAACAGCCCAGCCATAAAAAAGCAGGGAATAAACAGCGTATTATAGGTAAAGACGGTAATGGGATTCCAGAGAATGACAGTTTCAGCCACAAAGCGGATCAGCGCCACACCGGAGATCACCCAGCATGCCGCGGCGGCGCGCCCCATGGAAACGGCATTGATCATCTGGAACGGATTTCCCGCCAAAATGGTGTCCAAAATCCGTTTGGCCTGCCAGAGGATGACAGCGGTACAGCAACCGCAGATCCAGAAGAAGGCAATCATGGCGATGGCATACGGCACGGTGAGTATCTTCAGGGACTGGACAAAAATAGACATCAGTACAAAATAGGGCACCAGCGGCAAACAGACCACATTACACCCCAATACAATATATACCAAAACGCGCAGCAGCTTCGCCACGCCCTGTACGGAATTCTTTTTCACGGGAACCCCCCCTTTCTACCCCAATGGTACCATTGCCCAAATCCGATTGTCAATATATTTTTATTGTTTTTCGATAAATTCAAGACATATCAAAGCCCCTCCCGAGTTGGGAGAGGCTGATACATCAGGGTTTGACCACCTGAACAGCCACACAGCCGGGGCCGCCCTGGGTGATAAAGGCAGGGCTCAGGGGCAGAATATCGTAGAAAGCGTTGGGAAAGCTCTCCTTCAGGATCTCGTGGGCCTGCTCAGCCTTATCCATAGCATCGGCATGGGCGATGTAGATGCGCCAGTTGTCATCCACACCCCGCTCCTGCAGGGACTTGGCCACATACTGAATGGCCTGCTTGAAGCTGCGGCGCACACCGGCCAGAGTCAGCTGCTTGCCGTCCTCAGTCTGGGTCATCATGGGCACCAGCTTGATGGTCTTGCCCACATAGGACACCAGAGGAGAAAGGCGGCCGCCGCGGCGCAGGTAGTCAAAGTCGGCGGGCATCAGATAGCTCTTGGCGGAATCCATGAGCTGCTCCACATGGGCCACGATCTCATCCCTGGTGGCACCGCTGTTGGCCATCTCCACAGCCTTCTCCACCATATAGCGGTGGGGACCGCAGAGGGTTCGGCTGTTGATGACGGTAATATCGCCATCGTCCACCATACCGGCGGCGGCCACGGCGCCGTTGTAAGTACCGGACAGACCTTCCGCCATGGCGATGTTGAGGATCTCGTCACCGGCATAGCGCTCATACATGGCGGCGATCTCACCCACGGCGGGCTGGCTGCTGGTGGGCATGTGTCCCTCATGGATAATGGCAACGAACTGCTCGGAGCTGATCTCGTCGAACTCCCGATAGCTCTTGCCGTTGATGGTAACGGACAGGGGGGAAACCGCAAATCCGGCCTGTTCAGCCTGGGCGGTGGAATACAGCGTAGATGTGTCGGATACGATACGGACCATGTTGGAATACATCCTTCCCTCTATCTTTCAAACCTTATAATAAGATTTATAATACCATGTTAACGGCTCCCTTCTTCCCTGTCAATGAATATCTCAGGTTTTGTCAAATTTTGTCGGCCCCTTTATACAAAAAGCGCCCGCTCCCATGTGGAGCAGGCGCCTTTGTTCTATTTATCGGGCGTAGATCTCGATGATGTTCAGCAGGATCTCAGAGGCCTTGTCCATGCGCTCGGCGGTGATACACTCGCCGGTGCCGTGGAAGTTGAAGCCGCCGGTGCCCAGGTTGGGACAGGGCAGACCCTTCCAGCTGAGCAGAGCGCCGTCGGTGCCGCCGCGGAAGGGAACTTCCCTGGGCTCCAGACCGGCCATACGGATGGCCTCCCGGGCATTCTCGATCAGATGGAAGTGGGGCTTGATCTGCTCGAGCATATTGCGGTAGGACTCCTTGATCTCGACGGTGGCGGTGCCCTCGCCATACTTGTCGTTCAGGCGCTGGGCGGCCAGACGGACGGTTTCCAGACGGTACTGCATCTTGTTCCAGTCGTGGTCACGGATGATGTAGACCAGCTGTGCCTGAGTCACATCGCCCTTCATGTCCAGCAGATGGTAGAAACCCTCGCGCATCTCGGTGTGCTCGGGGCGCTCCATGGCGGGCAGGGCGGCATGGAACTCAGCGGCCACATTACAGGCGTTGATCATCTTGTCCTTGCTGCTGCCGGGATGGACGATGAAGCCCTTGAACTTGGCCACGCAGGAGAAGGCGTTGAAGTTCTCATACTCCAGATTGCCCACATCGCCGCCGTCCACGGTATAGGCGAAGTCGGCGCCGAAGCCGGGAATATCGAACTTGGCCACGCCGCGGCCGATCTCCTCGTCAGGGGTGAAGCAGATACAGATCTTGCCGTGGGGCTTGTCGGAGGCCAGCAGCATTTCCACAGCAGTCATGATCTCGGCGATACCGGCCTTGTCGTCGGCACCCAGCAGAGTGGTGCCGTCGGTGGTGATGAGGGTCTCCCCCTTCAGGTCAGCCAGGAAGGGGAACTTGTTCAGGCTCAGCACGCTGCCGTCGGGCAGAGTCACATCCTGACCGTCGTAGTTTTCATGGAGAATGGGCTTGACATTCTCGCCGGAGCACTCGGGAGAGGTGTCCATGTGGGCAACCAGACCCAGAGCGGGCTTGTCCTCATAGCCGGCAGTGGCGGGGATACTGCCATAGACATAGCAGAACTCGTCCATCCGGGCGTCGGCAATGCCCAGCTGCTTGAGTTCCTCCACCAGCACCTTGCCCAGATCAAACTGGCAGGCGGTGGAGGGATAAGTTTCACTGTTCTCGTCAGAGCGGGTGTTCACCACCACATAATTTAAAAAGCGTTCATAGGCGCGCATGGTCGTTTTCGTCCTTTCCCTTACTTTTCGGCCTTCTCAGCCTTCTCAGTCTTGTCGGCCTTCTTGCCCTTGCGGATACGGCCCTCTTTCAGCACCACAGCGGTGCGGGCAGGCAGATAGAGCTCCACAAAATACTGACCGTTAAACTCCTTGGCGGGGTAGGTCATGTGCTCCACCAGATTCTGACCGCCGTACTTCTCGTCGTCGCTGCACAGGCGCACGGTGTAGTCGGCGTTGTTGGGCACGGGGACCAGAACATTGGTCAGAGAATCACTGGGATGGAAGTTGAAGGCAAACAGCAGACCCTTGCGGTAGAAGGCAATGATCTTCTCGGGCTCCTTGAGCAGACGCAGGTCAGCCATGCGCTGCTGGAACATATTGTTGCGCTTGGTCAGGGCAACCATGTCCTTGTCGAACTCGCCCAGCCACTGATACTTCAGGAAGCCGTTGTCCAGCAGGGACCACTGACGGCGACAGTAGTGGAAGGACCAGCCGTTGCCCTCCCGGGGGAAGTCGATCCACTCGGGATGGCCGAACTCGTTGCCCATGAAGTTGAGGTATGCCTCACCGCCGCCGGCCAGAGTGAACAGACGGATCATCTTGTGCAGGGCGATGGCGCGGTCGATGACGGGGTTATGGGTGGCCTTGTCCATGTCAGTGTACATATTGGCGTCGGCCAGACGGAAGATCATGGTCTTGTCGCCAACCAGAGCCTGATCGTGGCTCTCCACATAGGCCACGGAGTTCTCACCGGGACGGCGCAGACACATATCGCCCCACATCTTAGTCAGATACCAGTCCTCGTCCTTCATCTCCTTGACGGTGCGCACCCACATATCGGGCAGACCCATGGCCAGACGATAGTCAAAGCCGATGCCGCCGTCCTCAATGGGCAGGCACATGCCGGGCATGCCGGACATATCCTCGGAGATGGTGATGGCCTTGGGATTGATCTCGCGGATGAGCTCGTTGGCCAGCTGCAGGTAGGTAATGGCCTCGGTATCGGTGTTCAGAGAGAAATACTTGCTGTCGTTGTCGAAGTTGGAGCCCAGACCGTGGTCGTGGTACAGCATGGAGGTCACGCCGTCGAAGCGGAAGCCGTCGAAGTGATACTCGGTCATCCAGAAGGCCAGGTTGGACAGCAGGAAGTGGATGACCTCATCCTTGCCGTAGTTGAAGCACTTGGTGCCCCATGCGGGGTGGTCGCCCTTGGCCCCGTCGTGGAAGAACTGCCAGGTGGTGCCGTCGAAGCAGTTGATGCCCTCGGCGGTGTTCTTGACGGCGTGGGAGTGGACCACATCCAGCAGGACGCGGATGCCCAGCTTATGGGCCTTGTTGACCAGATACTTCAGATCCTCGGGCTTGCCGAACCAGCTGGAAGCGGCAAAGAAGTTGGCCACCTGATAGCCGAAGGAGCCGTAATAGGGATGCTCCATGATGGCCATGAGCTGCACGGTGTTATAGCCGGCCTTCTTGATCTTGGGCAGGACATGCTGGGCAAACTCACGGTAAGAGCCGACCTTGCCCTCCTCCTGAGCCATGCCCACATGGGCCTCGTAGATGTACAGGGAATCGGCGCCCTCGAAGTCGGCATCAGTCCACTCGAAAGTCTTGAAGTTATCCACGACCTCACCGGCCCAGCCGTGGGTCTTGGGATCCTGCACCACACGGCGGATGTACAGGGGGATGTGCTCGGTGCGGGTCATGTTATAGTCCACAACGGTCTTGACCTTGCAGCCCTCCCACAGAGCCTCGTCGCCCTCCAGCACCAGCTCCCACACGCCGTTATCCAGACGCTTCATGGGGTGGCTGGTCTGGTTCCAGTTGTTGAAGTCACCCATCAGATACAGCTGATAGGCGCTGGGAGCCCACTCGCGGTAGACCCACTTGCCCGCAAAATGATGGATGCCGAAATAGTGGTGGGCGTTTGCAAAGTCCTTCAGGGTCTTGCCCTCGCCCAGCAGGCGCTTTTTGGTGTTATGATAGAGATCCATACGCAGCTGGATGTCGTGTTCGAAGTTCTTCAGCTGGGGATTCAGTTCCAGAATACGATACATAATGTCACCTTTCTTATTCAGTGTAGGATCGAGTATGATTGTCTTTCTGTACCCACAGGTACATGATGCATTATACCACATATTCCCGCTTTTTTCAACGATTCCGGTCGAAGCTTTTCCCTTTTCTTCCCCTAATGGAAAAAGCGGGCGATTTTCACGCCCGCTCTTTCTCAGTGTTTTGCCATTGCCGCCAGAATCATGACCGCCGCTTCCTGTCGGGTGGCAAAGGATTGGGGGCGGGCGCCGTCGGTGATACCCGCCTCCACCGCCTGTGCCAGCAGGGTCTGCGCCCAACCGGACGCAGTCCTCTCACTCTGTCGTGCCAGCCAGTTTTCCAGCATGGCATCAAACTGTTCCTGCGTCACCGTTTGTCCCCTCTCCATCTCCCGGGCCACATCCCCCCGGAAGTCGTCCATGGTCTTTCCGAAGCGGGAAAACCAGTGGAGCACATCCCCATGATTGGAGGCCACTCCCATGCGATACCCCTCCGCGTGGCAGATGACCACACCCCGCCCTTCTGGATTCAAGCAAAATTGCTCACAGAGCATGGCGGTCAGCTCCACGGCGCAGCGGTAGGCCGCCTGAAAATATTCCGGATCGTCCAGGGAATCCTCACAGATCTCAAATCCGATATAGCCCTCGTTGCCCGCCTTCTTTCCCGCGTGCCAACCCCGCATCTCCCACGGTAGGGTCTGCACCGCCCCCACTTCCCCGTCGGCCAGCTTGCCCACAAAGGCATGGACGCATTTGTTCAAGGGGGTACCGAAGCGTTCTTTCCACTCGGCATTGGACTGATCCCAGTGGTTGCCCCCAGTGTTACGGCCCATGATCTCGTCACCGGGAACATAGCGGCAGACCCTGGGGTTATTGGCCCCGGTGGAATGGACCATGATCCCCACCGGCGTCAGTTTTTTGCCCGCGGCAAAACAGTCGTTGTGTTCCAGATACTGTCTGAACAGTTTCATCCCTGTTCACCCTCGCCGGTGTTCTGCTCTTTCTTGGCCTGCGTGCCAAAATAAAAGGCAATGACCACAGCATAGACCGTCATGAAATCCTGGGTGATCTGCTGGACGATGGCCATATAGGAAAACACCCCGGTCAGCGTCAGGGGCACAAGGAACTTGACCGTCAGCAGGGAATCCAGCCGTTTTGCGACACGATCATTCATATTTGTTCCTCCTTTCTTCCGAGGAAACCAGTCCCGCGCCCGGACCGTTACAGAAAATCGCCGTTCTCCAGTCGTGCGGTATAGATCTCTTTGATCCGCGCGATGGTCAGAACCGCCTTGGCATTTTTATACTCAGGGTGGGCGCTGCAGTACCGCTCATAAGCGGTGATGTCGTCCAGCACCTGATTGAAATGCTCCTCGCTGTGGGACAGCCCTCTGGTACACTCGTCCCCGAAGCGCAGGACGCGGATGCGGGCAGAGGCCATTTTGTCCTGCTCCCCCTGCTGTTCCATTTTGTCCATGCGGCGCTTGAGCTGTCCCAGTTCATCCAGCACCTCTCCGTTGAGCGCTCTGCCCAGCCGCTTCCCCAACCACGACCACGGGTTGAGCCGGATGGGCGCCAATTGGACCAGACTGATCCCCGTGACAGCAGCGATCGCCGCACCAAGCATTTGTTCCATCATATCCTCCTCTCCTCCGTGATGCGACTGCCTCCGGACAGTCCATTTAAGGTTGGGCGCAAAACTTCTCCTCACAATACCCGTGTTCATCCCCAAAAAAGGCACAGAAGCGTGCAACTTAAACTTCACAAAAATTTTACGAATTTCCCCCTTGATTTTTCTCAGAAAATCATGTACTCTTAGGCGACCCCAGAAGAAAGGAGGGGGATATGGAAATGAATCATAACACCGGCATCCTGCTGCCCGATCTGGACGACCTGATCTACGGCCGCGAGAACTATGTCAGCGAGCGCTGAGTAAAAAAACGAAACAACCTCTAAGATGAACCACACCAGAGTCGGTGTGGATTTTTCTTTTTTACGCGCCCTTTTCATTCCGTGCATAATTTCCCCCGGTCGGGAGAACTTAACATGCACACACCGTCTGAACAGGGGGCGTTTTTATGTTTACGGGACTCGTGCGCACCATCATCCTATATCTGCTCATCATCGTGGGCGTACGGCTCATGGGCAAGCGACAGGTGGGCGAACTGGAGCCCTCCGAACTGGTGATGTCCCTCATCATCGCGGATCTGGCCGCCGTACCCATGCAGGATTACGGTATCCCCCTGCTGACCGGGATCATTCCCATTCTTGCACTGCTCTCCCTGACCATGATGCTGTCGGTGCTGACCATGCGCAGCGTCACCTTCCGCCTTCTGCTGTGCGGCCGCCCCAGCGTCATCATTCGAAAGGGCGAACTGGACATCGCGGAAATGCGCCGCAACCGGCTGACGGTGGATGAACTGCTGGAGGATCTGCGGGGCAAGGGGTACACCGATCCCTCCCAGATCTATTACGCGGTGCTGGAAACCAACGGTCAGCTGTCTGTCCTGCCCAAAGCGATCAACAAGCCCCCGGCCAACCGCCAGTTCGGCTATTCCCCTCCCGACGAGGAGCTGCCCGTGGTGGTGGTCAGCGATGGGAAAGTGCTTGAAGGCAATCTGCGCCTGCTGGGACACGACCGGCTCTGGCTGGAAAAACAACTCAATGGCCGCTCCCCCGCTGCCCTGTTTCTGGTGCTGGCCGACAGTTCCGGGCTGGTTTATCAGAGCGGAAAGGAGTGTGCTTTATGAGCCGCTTCTGGATCGCACTCTCTTTGCTGTTGACCATGCTGGGACTCAGTCTGGTCAACGCCGCCTATCTCACCGATATGACCGAGTCCATCACCCTTCGTCTGCAGGCCGCCGAGGAAATGGCCGAGCGGGAGGCATGGGATCAGGCCGACACCATCACCACACAATGCCTGAACGACTGGAACGGCTATCACACCTATCTCCACATCATCTCCCGCCACTCCGACACAGACGCCATCCTCATTTCCTTTCGCAGCGTGCTGCAGTCGCTGAAGCTGCGGGAAATGGACGAATATGCCGCCGCCAATCTGGAACTCATCACCCAGATCACTCTGCTGGCAGAGATCGAACAGCCCGACTGGCTCAATGTGCTGTAACAGAAAACGGCCGCCCCAAATGGGGCGGC
>JAZQVX010000204.1:0-2427 GCA_045632045.1 Lawsonibacter sp. | reverse complement strand
CGTGCCGACCTCTTCCGCCATATGCAGACCCTGAGCCACGACTTCTATGACAAAAACCGCACGGGACATCTCATGAACCGCCTCACCGCCGACCTGTTTGAGATCACCGAGCTTGCCCACCACGGCCCTGAGGATCTGCTGACCTCGGCTCTGACCATTCTGGGCGCACTGGCGGTCATGTCCACCATCCAGTGGAAGCTGGCGCTGGTGCTGGGGCTGACCATCCCCGCGTTCCTCATCGTGGTGCTGGTGCTGCGCAAGCAGATGTCCAGAGCCTCCATTCTCCGCAAGGAGAAAACCGGCCACATCAACGCCGAGGTGGAGTCCAGCATCTCCGGCTTCCGCACCGCCCGGGCCTTCGCCAACGAGGACATGGAGCTTGCCCGCTTCACCGCCGCAAACGAGCTGTTCAAAAACTCCCGGGCCGACTTCCACAAGGCCATGGCCCGCTTCGCCTGCTCCATGGAGTTTTTGCTGTGCAGTCTGAATGTCATCGTCATCGGAGTGGGCGGCTGGCTCATCATGGAGGGGCAGATGGACTATCTGGATCTGCTCACCTTCAACCTGTATATCGCCACCTTCATCTCCCCCATGCGCAAGCTGACCAACTTCTCCGAACTGTTCGCCACCGGCTTCGCGGGGCTCCACCGCTTCGTGGAGATCATGGGTACCGAGCCCACCGTGCAGGATCGGGAAAACGCCGTGGAGCTTGCCCATGTGAAGGGAAAGATCGAGGTGGATGGGGTCAGCTTCTCCTATAACGCGGAGTCCGAGGTACTGCGCAATGTTTCCCTTACCGTTTCCCCCGGGCAGACTGTGGCCATTGTCGGCCCCTCCGGCGGCGGCAAGACCACCCTGTGCCAGCTCATTCCCCGCTTTTACGATGTGGGGGCGGGCGCCATCCGCATTGACGGAATGGATGTCCGGGATGTAACCCAGCGCTCCCTCCACCGGAACATCGGCATCGTCCAGCAGGATGTGTTCCTCTTCGCCGACACCATTTTTGAAAATATCCGCTACGGCAGACCCGATGCCACCGAGGAGGAGGTCGTGGAGGCCGCGAAGAAGGCGGAAATTTATGACGACATCATGGCCATGCCCAGGGGCTTCCAGACCTATGTGGGCGAGCGGGGCACCCTCCTGTCCGGCGGTCAGAAGCAGCGGGTTGCCATCGCCCGCATCTTCCTGAAAGATCCCCCCATCCTCATTCTGGATGAGGCCACCTCCGCGCTGGACTCCGTCACCGAGGCCAGGATCCAGCGGGCCTTCGATGCCCTCTCCCTGGGGCGCACCACCCTCATCATCGCCCACCGCCTGTCCACCATCCGGGCGGCGGAGGTCATCGTCTCCATCGCAGACGGCGTCATCGCCGAGTGCGGCAGCCATCAGCAGCTGTTGGAAAAGGGCGGCGTGTACGCCGATCTGTATCGGACACAGCGGAATATTATGGCTGAGGATTAAGCTGCCCTCTCCGTCACGGCTTACGCCGTGCCGGCTCCCCCAGAGGGGGAGGCAAGATTCTCTTTGTAATAATAAAAAGCTCTGCCGCATCTGCGGCAGAGCTTTTTTCATAGCTGTAACAAAGTTTCGCTCAGGCGTTTTCCGGCGGTGCCGCCGAAGTCCTCCGCCCTGCGGATGCGCAGCAAGGAGGAGCCGTAGATGAGGCGCTCGTTTTCCAGCTCCTCGTCGTCGCCGAGGAAGATGCCGATGACATGGACACCCTCCCGGCGGAGCTTGCGCACCTGAAAACAGGTGTCGTTGATGGCGGCCTCTCCCACATATTTCTCGGGGACACCCGCCTTTTTGCGGCCGCTGACCATGTCGTTGGGCAGACCGTCGCTGAAGACGATGACGATCTTGTGATCCTCCCTGCGTCTGAGCAGGTCGATGCCCGCGGCGGCCAGAGCCAGACCGTCCCGGTTGTTGGCGGTGGCCCGGTATTCCAGAATTTTGCGGTCGGCCTCGGGGCGGTCGTCATAGTCCCGGAAGCGGCGCAGAACGGTGTGATCGCCGTAGGTGCAGTAGCTCATGACCCGGTGGGGGATGCGGATGCTGCTCAGGGCGGCGCTGAACAGATAGCTCTGGAGAGCCACCATGGACTGGCGCACCGACTGGGAGCCGCTGGCGTCCATGAGCAGCTCCACCACCACGGTGGAGTTGTCCTGCCGGAAGATTTTTTCGAAGAGTTTGGGGTTGTGGCAGCGGCCAACCTTCCACAGCTGGCTGTTGACCAGGGTGCCCCGGTCGGAGCGGTAGCTCTCCGGGTCGTTTTTCAGGTTCAGGGCGTTCTGGAAGGCCTGCTCGATGCTCCGTCTGCCCTGTCGGGCGGCATCGGCGTGGCTGTCCAGCATGTGAAGATTGGCATCCCGGGTGGCCCGCAGGAATTTGCCCCGGGAGGTGTCCTCCTCATAGGCGATGTCGGGCAGA
>JAZQVX010000203.1:0-2699 GCA_045632045.1 Lawsonibacter sp. | reverse complement strand
CTGAACAATCTGCTGTACACCATCTCCGACATCGAGCGCATCGGCGACCATGCCATGAATCTGGCCGAGGCCGCCAGGGAGATGGCAGAGAAGAAGATCAACTTCTCCGATGCCGCCAAGGCAGAGCTGCTGGTCCTGGAGCAGGCCGTACTCGATATGCTGGCCAAGGTCGCCAATGCCTTCGAGTACACCGACCTTTCCACGGCTATGAAGGTCGAGCCCCACGAGGAGGTCATCGATTCCCTGGTCCGCGAGGTCAAGAGCCGCCATGTCCGCCGCCTGCGCGACGGCAAGTGCACCGTCGAATACGGCTTCGTGCTGGACGATCTGCTGACTTCCTACGAGCGTATCGCAGACCACTGCTCCAACATGGCTGTGGAGATGCTCCAGTCCGCCGAGGACAAGATGGAGGTCCACGAGTACCTGAACGCCCTGCGTTCCGGCGAGCTGGACGAGTCTGCCAACTACAACAAACGCATCGGCGTCTACGCCGAGCGGTATGCCTTCCCTGAGGAAGCCTAAGCGAATATGACGAGGACCGCACCCAGTTGGGTGCGGTCCTTAATTTTTTGGGAAAGGTACGTTTCTCATCGCTGATGCCGCAGATGTAGTCCATGCTGACATTGTACAGCTTTGCAAGCCGGATCAGACTATCCACGGGGATGCGGGTTTTGCCCTTTTCGTAGTCACAGTAGGTCCGCTGGCCCACCTGAAGGAGGGCGGCAATCTGGGCCTGGGTCTTGTCGGCATCCTCCCGCAGGGCGCGGATGCGTTCGGAATAAGTCATGGAAATCACATCATTTCACCATGTTGGGATTTGCGGTGCGGTTCAGGAGAAAATCCGTAGATACACCGTGAAAGTCGGCAATCTTAATCAGAATTTCGGTGGGGATGTCCACCTCACCCCGTTCGTAGTTGCTGTATATCCGCTGACTGCAATTAAGAATCAGTGCCATTTGTGTTTGAGTCATGTCCTTGTCTTCCCGTAAATCTCGGATTCTTCGATAAATCATGGAAATTGTACTCCTGTTGTTGAGATACAATCATTTTACCCAGTGAGATATTCGCTATTGACTTTTAGCGAATAATTCGCTAAAATGAGTCTAGCGAGAAAATCGCTAGACTAGGTAGAGAGGAATGATTACATTGATTAAAACTGGTGCGTTCCGAGGAGAGCTTCGAGATAAAGTTCGTATTACGGATATGCGCGGACAGGAGTTGTTTGACAATATCTGCAAGTATCTGCCCAAGGTGTTGGAGGAAGAGAGAATTCCCTATAACTGTAGAACCGATGAAGTTCAGACCGGCGGCTTTTTCGGAGGTACTTGCAGACCGATTCTGATCGTCAGCTATCCGAATCCTCCTACGCGTTTCTTTGATATTGTCTTTCTGGTGAATGACAATGTGATCAGTTTCCATGTGATCGGTGAGTCTGAACAGAACACGAAGGCAAATAAGAAAGCTGCCTATGAGCAGGAAGGTAAGTTTATTCGTGCGGCCATGATCAATGCTGACGAGTTCATTCTGGAGCAGGAAAAGTCTTGGCAGGCGGATGTGCTGGATGCTTTTGCTTCCATGTTTGAGCGATAACAGGGGAGAAGTGTGTATGGCACAGGATATTTGCGCAACCTGTAGATTTTATAATCCCGATGGCTATGGAAAGGGATACTGTGTACTCCATGAGAAAACTGTGAACCACGGTGGACATTGCCGGGATCACGAGGAAGACTGAGAAAGGAGGAACCAAATATGGCACATACTTGCAGAACCTGCGGTGGTTCTGGTCAGGTCACCTGTCCTCGTTGCGGCGGTGATGGTAAGATCCAGGGTACTCGCTGCTATTACTGCCAGGGCGACAAGAAGGTAACCTGCCCCGCTTGTGGCGGATCTGGTAAGATCGATGATTGATTTGCGTAAAAGACCCGCACCCATTTGGGTGCGGGTCTTTGTAGGTTGGTGGGGCATTGAACTATCTGACGAGGGGAAACAGAAGGACTGGCTCCCAAGCATCCACGTCATTGCGAGGAGCGAAGCGACGTGGCAATCCCGTCGAGTTTCTGGGAGTCCCATGGACCACGGGATTGCCACGGCCCTATGGGCCTCGCAATGACGTGGTTTTTTGGGTGGGTGCTTCTGATTTTACCTGGGAGGTTGTCGCGGCGGGTCGGCGGGGGCAGTGCCGCCCGCCCTACAGGATTACTCTTTGGGCACGCCCTTGATGGTGAGGCTGATTCTGTGGCGTTTTTCATCCACGTCCAGGACCATTACCTTGACGATATCACCGACCTTGAGGGCCTCGCTGGGGTGGTTCAGGCGGCGAGGCGCGATCTGGGAGATGTGGACCAGGCCGTCCTGGTGGACGCCGATGTCCACGAAGGCACCGAAGTCGATGACATTGCGGACGGTGCCGGTGAGGACCATGCCCTTTTGCAGATCCTTGATGTCCAGCACGTCTTTCCGAAGGACCGGCTTGGGCAGGTCCTCCCGGGGGTCGCGGCCGGGCTTCCGGAGCTCCCTGGCGATGTCCAGGAGAGTGGGAACGCCCACCTTGCAGCTCCGGGCCAGCTTCTCCACGCCAAGCTGCTCCATCCGGGCGTTCAGGTCGGAAAGGCCCGCGGGGATGTCCTTTTTGGTGTAGCCGCAGAATTTCAGCAGCTCCGCTGCGGCGGCGTAGCTTTCCGGGTGGACACCGGTGCGGT
>JAZQVX010000202.1:0-1833 GCA_045632045.1 Lawsonibacter sp. | reverse complement strand
TACGCCTATCAGCTGGCGGTGGTGGTGGACGATGCCGAGATGGGTGTCACCCAAGTCGTCCGGGGCAGTGATCTGCTGGACTCCACCCCCCGGCAGATCTGGCTGCAGGAGCAGTGGGGGTTCGGACATCCCGAATACGGTCATGTGCCCCTGCTCCTCTCCGCCGACGGACGCCGCCTTGCCAAGCGGGACCGGGACAAGGAGCTGGGACAGCTGCAGCAGCAGTATACCGCCCCCGGACTCGTGGGTAAGCTGGCCTTCGCCGCGGGACTTCTCGACCGGGAGGAGGCCATCACCCCCGCCGAGCTCATCCCCCTGTTTGACTGGAAGAAGATCCCTCAAAAGGATCTGACCATAACGATGTAAAAAGAAAGGACGCCCCGGGGCGTCCTTTCTTTTATGTCTGATTGAATTCGTATTTGAAATAGTGGAGCATAACGGCGGCGCTGAGGAAGAAGGCCAGCAGATCGGCGGCGGCCTGTGCCCAGACCAGACCGGACAGCCCGAACAGTCCCGTCAGCAGATAGCACATGACGATGAGCAAGCCGGGGCGGCTGATGGCGAGGATGGTAGCCCGCCAGCTCTTGCCCATGGACTGGAAGAACATGTTGGAGAAAACCGCCACCGAGAAGGTGGGCATCACCAGTGCCTGACGGCGGAAGACCCGGGTGCCGATGTCGATGACCATGGGGTCGTCACGGAAGAGGGTGACGATATGGGGGGCGAAGATGAATCCCGCCACGGCGCATACGGTGAGGATGATGGCGCAGGTTTTCACGGAGAAACCGACCGCCTGTTTGACGCGATCCATCCGTCCCGCGCCGCAGTTGAAGCCCAGCACGGGCTGGAAGCCCTGACCGAAGCCGATGATGACCGAGTTGACGATCTGGAAGA
The DNA here is from genome assembly GCA_045632045.1 of Lawsonibacter sp. Taxonomy (GTDB): domain Bacteria; phylum Bacillota; class Clostridia; order Oscillospirales; family Oscillospiraceae; genus Lawsonibacter. The sequence goes on along the minus strand of JAZQVX010000202.1, from coordinate 939 downwards.
CCTTGGACACGATGGCCAGTGCCGCCACGGCGGCATCGCCGTAGATGCGGGCGTTGAAGTTCAGGCACATGGTAGCCAGAGAGAGGACGCCCTGCCGCCAGAAGGAGGGCATGCCCTGCTTGAGGATGGCCAGATAGATCCCGGGCTTCCGGGCGATGTAGCGGGGGCGGATCTTCAGATCGCTTCTGGGGCTGATGAGCAGACAGAACAGGCAGGTCATGCTGAAGCACTGGCTCAGCAGGGTTGCGGCGCCCGCGCCGGCGATACCCATGTCCAGTCCGAAGATGAAGATGGGGTCGAGGATGATGTTGAGAATGCCGCCGGAGGCCAGGGCAAAGACCGACAGATTGGCCTTGCCCTGCCAGCGCATGAGGTTGTTCATGGTGAAGGCTAGGATCATGACCGGGCTGCCCAGCAGGATGTAGAAGGCGTAGTCCCGGGCATAGGGATAGATCGTCTCGGTACTGCCCAGCATCCACATCAGATCCCCCAGATTCCACAGACCGCCCACACACAGGATGGTGCCAAGGACCAGAGCGGTCAGTACGCCGGAGGTGGCATAGACATTGGCCTCTTCATGGTTGCCCTGACCCAGCAGGCGGGAGGCGATGGAGCCCGAGCCCACACCCACGGTGAAGCCCACGGCCTGAATGATGGCCATGACGGAAAAGACGATGCCCACCGCGCCCGAGGCGCTGGTGTTGATCTGAGAAACGAAGTAGGTGTCGGCGGTATTATAGATGGCAGTGACCAGCATACTGATGATGGTGGGCACAGCCAGCGAACAGATCAGGGACGGGATGGGGGTTTCCAGCATCCTGGTGCGCTGATCCGCAGCAGGTTTGACGGACACGGAACTTCACCTCACTGCGTTAAGAAATCGTTATGTCCAGTGTATACCCGTTTTTGGGGAAAAGCAAGAACGCCGCCGAAATTTCG
>JAZQVX010000201.1:0-1631 GCA_045632045.1 Lawsonibacter sp. | reverse complement strand
GGCCGCGATGTCTTCGTTCCCGGTATCATGGAGCTGGTCGAGCGCACCGGCGTCCACTCCGGCGACTCCATCTCCGTCTATCCTCCCTTCTCCATCTCCAACAAGGTCAAGGGTATCATCCTGCAGTACGCCAAGAAGCTGGGTCTGGGCATCGGCATCGTCGGTCTGTTCAACATCCAGTTCATCGTGGACGATCAGGACAATGTCTATATCATCGAGGTCAACCCCCGCTCCTCCCGTACCGTTCCCTTCCTGTCCAAGGCCACCGGTTACTCTCTGGCTGACATCGCCACCGAGGTCATTCTGGGCAAGAGCCTGAAGGAGCAGGGTCTGTTCGACATCTATCCCGCTGAGAAGGACCGCTGGTATGTCAAGGCCCCCGTCTTCTCCTTCAACAAGATCCGCGGCCTGGACGCTTACCTGTCCCCCGAGATGAAGTCCACCGGCGAGGCCATCGGCTATGACCGCACCATGAACCGCGCCCTGTACAAGGCCCTGCAGGCCTCCGGCATGCACCTGCAGAACTACGGCACCGTCTTCTGCACCATCGCCGACGGCGACAAGGAGGAGGCTCTGCCCCTGATCCGCCGCTTCTATCAGCTGGGCTTCAACATCGAGGCCACCAGCGGCACCGCCACCTTCCTGAAGAACAACGGCATCCGCACCCACGCTCTGAAGAAGGTCAGCGAGGGCAGCGACGAAATCCCCAGCGCTCTGCGCCAGGGCCACATCGCCTACTTCATCAACACCAAGGATCCCGGTGCCAAGGGCGAGGGCGACGGCGCCGTCCTGCGCCAGGTGGCAACCGAGTACAATGTGACCATGTTCACCTCTCTGGACACCGTCAACGCTCTGCTGGATGTTCTGGAGGAGACTACTCTGACCATCTCCACCATCGACGCCTGATCGGTTAAATTCCAAAACTTATCACAAGCACCCGTGAAGTATCACGGGTGCTTGTTTTTTCTGAAATTTCCTTCAGCATGGTATACAATTCCTTTCGTTTCTGGTACAATTTTCCTGCATCCATCATTGCAAGGAGGGAATCCCTATGCTCCGAACCAAATCATTGAAAGAAATCTTTCTGGACAACTCCTCCTACAAGCTGTTTCTCCTCTCGGTACTGATCACCGGTCTGTCCTACGGCCTTTACAAGGGCATGCTGGACAATTTTCTGGCCGAAGTGGTTCAGATGGGCGAGGTAGGCCGCGGTGTCACGGAGTTTTTCCGAGAACTGCCCGGTATCGCCCTGCTCTTCATTCTGGCCGCTTTTTATATGCTCTCCGCGGAAACACTGTATAAGGCCGGCGCTGTTATCATGCTGGTGGGTATGGCCATGCACGCCGCCCTCCCGCCCACCAAGGTGCTGGCCACCCTGTCCATCTTCACCTACTCTCTGGGCGAGCATATCCAGATCGGCATGAAGAGCACCCTCTCCCTCCAGTACGCCAAACCCGGTCACGGCGGCGCAGCCCTTGGCATCCAGAACTCCGCCAATCAGGTGGGCACTCTGGCGGGCTATCTGGTCATTGTGGCCGCCTTCTCCCTCTTCACCGCCTCACAGCCCTATACCGCCTTCTTCACCATCGCCGCTGTGCTGGCGGGCATCAGCGTCGTCTTTTCTCTGGGCA
>JAZQVX010000200.1:0-3948 GCA_045632045.1 Lawsonibacter sp. | reverse complement strand
GACGGCGTGGACAAAATGCGTGAACTGGCCTACGCCGATCTGGACAAGGCCATGCTCATGGGCGTGAATATGACCATTGAAGACATGACGGAAAGGGGCGTCCCCATCCATGCCAACACCCTCGGGGCACATGACTGGCTGGTGGAGCATGGCGTGACCCTTGAGGATATGTGATATGGAGCTGAACAAAACCCAATTGGCCCGGCAGAAACGGCGCAGGAATATGCTCCTTGTGCTGGGCGTGCTGGCTGTGGTATTTCTGGGTGTGGGCATGTTTGTCCGCAGCTGGATCCGTATGCCGGAGGTGCCCGAGCTGCCCGGTATCGTGGAACTGCCCGGGGTGGAGACTCCGGACGCGCCTGTGACAGCGCCCAGAAAGCAGGGGGTATATACCTTCCTGCTGGCAGGGCGGGATGTGGCAAGCGGCTCCACCGACACCATGCTGCTGCTCACCTATGACACCAACGCCAAGACCATCTTCGGTCTGAATCTCCCCCGGGACACCATGATGAATGTGACCACCAACAGCAAGCGCCTGAATGCCGTGTATACCTATAATAAAGGCACGGAGAAGGACAAGCAGGTGGAGCGGGGCATGGGTGCCCTGAAAGAGGCGGTGGCCGATCTGACAGGCATTCTGCCCGACTTCTATGTCCTTGTGGAGTGGGAGGCCATCGGAGAACTGGTGGACGCCGTGGGCGGCGTGGAGTTTGAGGTGCCCTTTGATATGGATTACGACGATCCCTATCAGGATCCCCCTCTGCACATCCACCAGAAAGCCGGCCTGCGCACCCTGACCGGCGACGATGCCATGCAGGTCATCCGCTGGCGCAAGAACAACGACGGCGGCGGTGGAGGCGGCGATATCGCCCGACTGTCCATTCAGCAGGACTTTTTGAAGGCCGTGGTGAAAAAGTGCCTCCAGCCCTCCATCGTGCTGAAATTCAACTCCCTTGTAAACATTTTTAAAGAGAATGTGGAGACCGACCTGACGGTGGGCAACATCCTTGCCTTTGCCGAACAGGCCATCGGCATGGATCCTTCCACCGGCGTGACCTTTGCCACCGCACCGCTGGCGGATTCCTTTAAGTATAATAAAGCCGCTCTGGTTACACTGGATGTGGATGGTCTGCTGGAGATTGTGAATACCAGCATGAGCCCCTACAACCGGGAGATCACCCGGGAGGATGTGGAGATCGTGGTCCATGAGGGCAATCTGAAGTTCTCTGTCACCAGCGGCGAGCTGGCCGAGAATATCCGCGGCTATGTCAAACCCGCGGCTGATCCCAAGCCTGCCCCTGAGCCGGAACCCGAGCCTGTTCCCGAACAGCCCACCGAGGGCGAGGGAACTGAGCCCGCGGAGCCCGAGGTCCCCGGGGAGGGCGAGGAGCCTGCGGAGGGTGAACAGCCCGCCGAGGGTGAAACCCCCGGAGAGGATGAAGTGCCCGCGGAGGGGGAAACTCCCGGTGAGGGAGAACTGCCCGCCGAACCCGAACTGCCCGGACAGCCCGAGCCCATTCTCCCTGAGCCGGAGCAGCCCGCGCAGGAGATCGTGGAGGGAGAAGCTCCCGCCGGGGAGCCTGTGCCCGAGGCGGCATAACCGAAAACCGACCCCTTTGGGGTGTTGAAACCATACTGATAATTGAAAAGGAGAAATGATTGTGACTTCTTACGAGATGGCAATTGAAATGGCAAAGGCTCTGGACGCCAAGAAGGGCCAGAACATCAAGGTTCTCAAGACTGAGGAGCTGACCACCATCGCTGATTACTTTGTGCTGTGTACCGCTACTTCCTCCACTCAGGTCAAGGCTATGTCCGATGCCTGTGAGGAGGCCATGGAGAAGCAGGGTGAGTCCGTCCACCACATTGAGGGTCACCGCGACGGCGCATGGCTGCTGATGGACTTTTCCAGCGTCATCGTCCATGTGTTCACCGACGAGGCCCGCAAGTTCTATGATCTGGAGCGCCTGTGGGGCGATGCTCAGGAGATCGACCTGACCAGCGTTCTGCTGCCCAACTAAGAGAAAAACCCGCCGCAGTTTCACAACTGCGGCGGGTTTTGTGATATTTCAGCGGCCTCTGATGATGGTCAGCGCCTTCTGACAGTTGACCACCTCGTTAAACGCTTCGTTACCGCCGTATTCCCCATCCAGTGTCCAGGGGAGGGGGCGGTCACAGGTGAAGGTGAGGTGGGAGGCCTTGAAGTGCAGGCGCATGCCCTTGGCGGAGAGGGGGTCGGTCAAAGACTGGAAGCCGTTGGCCACATCGGCGATGCTGACGGGCTTTTTCACCAGATCCACCTCGAACAGACCGTCGTCCAGCACCACATGCCCCTTGGCGGGCTGCTTGATGCCGCCGATGGAGTAGGCGTTGCTCACCATGCCGAAGTAAAAATCGTCCTCCAGCACATTTCCATCATATTCTACCTTAATGTGGTAGGGGGCGATGGAGGGGAGGGAGGCGATGCCCTCCATGATGTAGGCCAGATGACCGAAGGTGTTTTTCAAATCCTGAGAAGTTTCGTATGCCACCTGGGTAAAGGCGCCGAAGGCGGCCACATAGACGAAGGGCTGGCCGTTGAGCTTGCCGATGTCACTCTCCCGGGGGACACCGTCCCGGGCGGCGATGAGGGCGGCCAGAGTGGGGACTTTGGGCAGATCCAGAGTAGTGGCGCAGTCGTTGGTGGAGCCGAAGGGAATATAGCCCAGAAGGGGAGGGTTCTCCAGCGACATCATGCCGGTGACGGTTTCGCTCAGAGTTCCGTCGCCGCCGGCGCAGACCACCCGGTCGTATTGATGACCCAGCTCCCGGACGATGCGGGCGGCGTCTCCCCTGTGCTGGGTGGGGTAGACGGTTGTCAGCCAGCCGGATTTGGTGAACACATCCAGCACGGCGGAAAGACCCTCTGCCACCCGGCCCTTGCCGGAAGTGGGGTTGTAAATCAAAAGAAGTTTTTGCATAAAATGCGCGCCTCCCTTGCGCGTGGCTCAAAACAGGGGTATGATACCATTGGTACAAGAGTCATTATAGTAACGCGAGGGAAAAAATCAAGGTGATTTTGTAAACAATGGGGAAACCCATGACGATAGCCCCGGATGGAAGCGGGGAAGAGGAGGAAAAAGGATGAAGCGCAGCGTACTCATTACCGGGGGTTCCCGGGGGATCGGCGCGGCCACCGCCCGGGTCTTTGCCGGGGCGGGCTGGGATGTGGCCATTCAGTATCATAGCCGGGAAGAACTCGCGCTGGAAATGAAGCGGGAGTTGGAAGCGATGGGTGTGCGCTGCGAGATCTTCGCCGCCGATGTGGCCGATCCCGCCCAGGCAACGGAATGCGTGGAGCGGGCGGAGGAACTGATGGGCGGACTGGACTGTCTGGTGTGCAATGCCGGTGTGGCGCTGCCCCAGCAGCTGCTGACCGACACCACCCCGGAGCAGTGGCGCTCCCTCATGGGGGTGGATCTGGACGGCGTGTTCCATGTCATCCGGGCGGCGGTGCCCTATTTTGTCCGCCGGCAGGGGGGAAGTATCGTCACCGTATCCTCCATGTGGGGTGTGACGGGGGGCTCCTGCGAGGCGCCCTATTCCGCCGCCAAGGCGGGTGTCATCGGATTGACCAAGGCCCTGGCCAAGGAGTTGGGGCTGTCCCACATCCGGGTCAACTGTGTGGCGCCCGGTGTCATCGACACCGATATGAACGCCCATCTCAGTCGGGAGGATCTGGATGCGCTGGGGGAGGAAACGCCTCTGGGACGCATTGGGCAGCCCGAGGAAGTGGGTAAGGCCATCCTGTTTCTGGCGGGGGAGGGGGCCTCCTTCATCACCGGGCAGGTGCTGAATGTGGATGGCGGCATGGTAATCTGATCAAGGAGGAAGAAGTATATGCGCAGAACTCGATACGGCGGCTATCGCGGCCGCAGAACCGGGCGGGATGTGCTGAAATATGTGATT
>JAZQVX010000199.1:0-2382 GCA_045632045.1 Lawsonibacter sp. | reverse complement strand
ATGCCGCCAAAGACCAGAACACAGGCACCCAGATCCAGCTTCGATGGCTTTCTCTTGAAAAACAAGGCAGAAAACAGCATAACGAAGATGGGAGCGGTGAACTGCAGGACAATGGCGTTTGCCGCGGTGGTCAGCTTGTTCGCCATCGAGAACAGAGCCGTTGCGCCGAACACGCACACAGCGCCAAGTGCCACCCAGCGGTTGAGGCGGGGCGGGTGTTTGACAAACGCAAGGTAGATACCAATGACTACCAGCGCGATGGCAGTGCGGGCACCGTTGATAGCCATGCCGCTCCACGGGATGACCTTCATGCACAGGCCGCCGATGCTGTACATCAGAGCCGCCAGAAATACAAAAAGAGTACCCTTTCGGCTTTCAGCCATAACCATCCCTCCCCTGAAAAAGCAAAAAGCCCTCTGTCCGTGAAAACGGACAGAGGGCATAAAACACTATGCGGTACCACCTCTGGTTCGCTTTGTCCCTCGCGGAACGAAGCCTTTGGGAGTGCGTGACTCCGCGCTGTAACGGGCGTTCCCGGCCTGTCCCCTACTGCGCCATGCGGTTCGGGCGGCTGCTCCAAGGGGTATTCCCAAAAACCGCCTCTCCCCCATTCCACCATACAGGGGGCTCTCTGTGCAGGCCGCGTTTCAGGTACTTGTCCTTTTCGTCGCAGTGGTACAAATTTAGCACATTTCTGCCCTTTTGTCAACCATTACAGCCGGGCAACGCCGGTTTTGCGGGCAGCTTCGGCAACGGCGGCAGCTACGGCGGGAACCACTCTGGGGTCGAAGGGCTGGGGAATAATGTTGTTCTCGCTGAGTTCCTCGTCAGTGATGATGGAAGCCAGCGCGTGGGCGGCGGCCATTTTCATTTCCTCGTTGATGTCGGAGGCACGCACATCCAGCGCACCGCGGAAAATGCCGGGGAAAGCCAGCACATTGTTGATCTGATTGGGGTAGTCGCTGCGTCCGGTGGATACCACCCGGGCACCGCCCGCCTTGGCGTCCTCGGGGAAGATCTCAGGAGTGGGATTGGCGCAGGCAAAAACGATGGCATCCTTGTTCATGGTAGCAACCATCTCGGAAGTGACCAGACCGGGAGCAGAAACACCGATGAATACATCAGCCCCCACCAGCATATCGGCCAGAGTGCCCTGTTTTCGGGACAGATTGGTCTGCTTGGCGATCTCCTGCTGGGCCCAGTTCATGTTCCCGTTGCCCTCATACAGTGCGCCGAACTTGTCCACCAGCGTGATGTCCTTAAACCCGGCAGCCAGCAGCAAACGGGTGATGGAGATGGCGGCGCTACCCGCACCGGAGAACACCACCCTGACCTCCTCCTTCTTCTTCCCAACCACCTTCAACGCGTTGGTCAGACCGGCCAGAGCGATGATGGCGGTACCGTGCTGGTCATCGTGGAAGACAGGGATGTCGCATTTTTCTTTCAGCTTGCGCTCGATCTCAAAGCAGCGGGGGGCGGCGATGTCCTCCAGATTGATGCCGCCGAAGGACCCGGAGATGTTATAGACGGTCTGAACGAACTCGTCCACAACCTTGGTCTTGACGCACAGGGGGAAGGCATCCACACAGGCGAAGTTTTTGAACAGGACGCACTTGCCCTCCATGACAGGCATACCGGCCTCGGGGCCGATGTCGCCCAGACCCAGAACGGCGGTGCCGTCGGTGATGACGGCAACCAGATTGTGTCGGCGGGTCAGCTCATAGCTCTTCTCGGGGTGGGCCTGAATTTCCAGACAGGGCTGGGCCACACCGGGGGTATAGGCCAGAGAGAGGGACTCTTTATTGTCTGTGGGTACGGTGGACACCACTTCAATCTTACCCTTCCACTCGCCGTGGAGGCGGAGGGATTCTTCCATGTAGTTCATATCAAACGCTCCTCTCGAACGGCTCGAAATTCATGGCACTCATTATACTCTTCACCTCGCTAAAACGCAAGAAAAACCTTCCCGCTTGGGAAGGTTTTTCACATTATATCTGTAAAGTTTATTTGCTTGTACCATGATATACAGCAGCATAATTAAGCAGTTCCCGGGCGCTCTCCCGCAGGGTATCGGTCACATTGGCGCCGCCCAGCAGACGGGCCAGTTCATCTTCCCGCCCGGCGCGGTCGAGATGCTCCACCCGGGTAAAGGTGCGCCCGTCCCGTTCTCCCTTCTGGACGGAGAAGTGAGTATGAGCCATGGCGGCGATCTGAGGCAGATGGGTAACACACAACACCTGCTTGTGGCGGGCCACATCGGACATCTTCTCCGCCACCTTCTGGGCTGCACGACCGGACACACCGGTGTCCACCTCGTCAAAGACAAGGCTTCCGATGCCGTCGTCCTCAGCGAGGACATTTTTCAGCGCCAGCATGATGCGG
>JAZQVX010000198.1:0-2572 GCA_045632045.1 Lawsonibacter sp. | reverse complement strand
CACCGGACAGGTCTGCACCATGGGGGAGGAAGTCCTCCACAGCAATCCCCTGAAGCACGACCACCTCAGCGCCCTCTTCGCCGCCCGGGAGCAGCTCCACTTCCCCTGCATCTGTCTGGCACAGGGGGAGATGTTCCTCAGTGAGGTGACCCCCCTCATTCTGGACTTCTGGGAGCATCTGCGCTGTCCCCTGCCCCCGGTGAAACCCCTGTCCCGGGCGCTGGAGATCCCTGTCTATCAGGTCATCACCTTCCTGCGGCCCGAGGAGGAGGAGAAACTCTTCGAAATGGCCCCCCAGCTCAACCATACCCGCTGGTGCGACGATTTCCTCGATGTCATCCCTGAGGGTGGCGGCAAGGACACCGGCATGCAGGCCGTCATGGACCATCTGGGCATCACCCGGGATGAGGTCATGGCCTTCGGCGACGGCGAGAACGATCTGTCCATGATCCGTCACGCCGGCATCGGCGTGGTCATGGGCAGCGGCACCGACTATCTGAAATCTCAGGGGGACTATATCACCGGCACCCCCGACGAGGACGGCGTTCTCACCGCCCTGCGGCATTTCGGCGTCCTCTGATCCCCAGAATTTACAATTTGTTGATAGAATAGCCCGCCAAAAAGGTGTAAACTATAATCAGGATATGATATAGAGGGGGTTTTCGTATGAAACTTACATTCTTCGGCGCCGCCCATGCCGTCACGGGCAGCTGTCACTGTCTGGAAGTCAACGGATACAAACTGCTCATCGACTGCGGTCTGCAGCAGGGTCGGGACGAGTATAACGACAACGCCCTGCCCTTCTCCCCCAACGAGATCGACCATGTCATCGTCACCCACGCCCACATTGACCACTCCGGCCGTGTGCCCCTGCTGGTCAAGGAGGGCTTTACCGGCACCATCCACGCCACCCGCTTGACCGGGCAGCTGCTCAGCGTCATGCTGCGGGACTCCGCCCACATTCAGGAGAGTGACGCCCAGTGGGCCAACCAGAAGGGTCAGCGCGCCGGTCGTCCTCTGGTGGAGCCCCTCTACACCCTCGCCGACGCCGAGGCAGCCCTCGGTCTGCTGCAGGTGGGGGAGTACGGTCAGAACATCGACATCTGTCCCGGCGTTCGCATCCGCTTCACCGACGCGGGCCATCTGCTGGGCTCCTCCTGCGTGGAGCTGTGGGCAACGGAGAGCGGCGTGACCAAAAAGCTGGTCTTCTCCGGCGATCTGGGCAATGTGGATCAGCCCGTCATCCGGGATCCCCAGCCCATTGAACAGGCCGACTATGTCATCATGGAGTCCACCTACGGGGATCGCAACCACACGCCCCCCGAGAGTTATACCGAGGCACTGGCCGCCCTCATCGACGATGTCTTCTCCAGAGGCGGCAACATCCTCATCCCCTCCTTCGCCGTGGGCCGCACCCAGGAGCTGCTCTATTTCCTCCGGGAGATCAAGAGCGCGGGCATGGTGAAGTCCGTCCCCAACTTCCGGGTGGTGGTGGACAGTCCTCTGGCCGCCGAGGCCACCAAGATCTACGCCGGCGATCTGCGCGGCTATCTGGACGAGGAGGCCATTGAGGTGGTGCAGGGGGGCGAAAACCTATTCACCTTCCCCGGCCTGACCCTGACCCAGTCCACCGAGGAGTCCAAGGCCCTCAACGCGGACAAAAATTCCAAGATCATCATTTCCGCCTCCGGCATGTGCGACGCGGGCCGCATCCGCCACCACCTGAAGCACAACCTGTGGCGCCCCGAATCCGCCGTGGTCTTCGTGGGCTATCAGGGTGAGGGCACTCTGGGCCGCCGTCTGCTGGAGGGTGCCAAGAGCGTCAAGCTCTTCGGCGAGGAGATCGCCGTCAACGCCCGGATCATCAACTTCCCCGGTCTGTCCTCCCACGCTGACCGGGATCATCTGCTGGAGTGGATCGACCGCTTCGCCCCCGCCCCGGAGCAGGTCTTTGTGGTGCACGGCGACAGCGAAGTGACCGAGCTCTTCGCCACCTCTCTGAATGAGCGCAGCATCCCCGCCCACGCCCCCCTGTACGAGGAGGTCTATGACCTGCTGACCAACACGGTGGTGGAAAAGGGCAAGGTCATCGAGCGAAAAGCCAAGTCCGGCGGCGCCTCCGCCGCATCTCCCGCCTTCGTGCGGCTGCAGGACACCGTCAGGGCACTGGAGCGCCTCGTTTCCGCCAGCCGTGGCCGTCCCAACAAGGAACTGGCAGAGCTGGCCAATCAGCTCAACCGCGTAATCGAAAAGTGGAAAATTTAATCTGGCCCCTTTTTCAGGCTCCCCCCTTGCGGGGGAGCTGTCAGCCGAAGGCTGACTGAGGGGGTATTATAGAAAGAACGGAGCCATCATCACTATGCCAATGGAAATTGACCGCAAACAAATCAAACAGCAGGCAAAAGCGGCCATGCTGCTGTCCAAGCCCAGTTTCTGGGTCGTCACCTTCGTCTATCTGCTCATGACCACCGGACTGTCCACCGCCGCCGACTTCTCCGACGGCATGATGGGTGTCTTCCTCTCCGCCGCCATCACCATGTACAGCTGGGTGGTGGGCTTCAGCTACCGCCTG
>JAZQVX010000197.1:0-1984 GCA_045632045.1 Lawsonibacter sp. | reverse complement strand
GCTGGCGGGACTGTGGGCGGCAGGCCTCACCGCCGACCCGGAGGGCCTTTTAAGCGAACTGAGCCAACGCCCCGGGCTGGGAATAAAGCTCCTCTCTCTGGAGCTGGGATTTGAACAGCCCCGGGAGGATCAGCCGGTACTTACCGGACTGCGGCGGCTTTTGCTCCAATCCTCCGCTCCGCTGGCGGCGGCGGAGGGACTGATTTCCCTGCCGAAGTCGGAAAATCTTTCCCCAGAACCCGTTGAAATTGTGGAGGACACCGGGGAAAACGAGCCGGAGATCGTCACCACCCCGGAGGCCGCGGGGGACTCCATCGACCGCACCGCTACCCCCGGCGAGGGGGACGGCTGGCTCGCCTGCGCGGGGGTGCATCTCTACAACCGCTCGGGGCTGGACTTCGATCCCGACTCCGTGACGGCGAAGGCCCCTCCCCTGTCACAGGACGGGCCCCAGATCCTCATCCTCCACACCCACGGCAGTGAGGCCTACACCCCCACCGCCGACTCCCCCTATGAGGCCAGCGACCCCTACCGCACCACCGACTGCACGAAAAACATCGTGAAAGTCGGTGCGGAAATGGCCACCGTATTCCGGGCACACGGATTCAAAGTCCTCCACGACACCAATCTATACGACTACCCCAGCTATAACGGAGCATACGAGCGCTCCAAAAAGGCGGTGGAGCAGTGGCTGGCGGAGTATCCCTCCATCTCCATCGTGCTGGATGTCCACCGGGATGCCCTGTCGGCGCAGGACGGGACGCCCTACCGCCTCATCACCACCGAGGTAGGAAAACAGGCGGCACAGGTCATGACCGTGGTGGGCACCAACGGCGGCGGCAGCAGCCACAGCCGATGGAAGGAAAACCTGTCTTTCGCCCTCTTCCTTCAGCAGAAGCTGGAAAAGGGCTTCGACGCCCTCGCCCGCCCCATCGTACTGCGCTCGGCCAGCTTCAACCAACAGTTATGCGTGCCGGGGTATCTCCTTGTGGAGGTGGGCGGGCATGGAAACACCCTCGCCGATGCCATTGAGGGAGCAAGGTTCTGGGCGGATACGGCGGCGAGGGCATTAAAAAATGCTGAATAAAATTGTAAAAGCAAGCTAACCTCCCCCCTTGCGGGGGAGGTGCCGAGCAACGCGAGGCGGAGGGGGTTATCGGTTAGCATCCATAACCCCCTCAGTCAGCCCTTCGGGCTGCCAGCTCCCCCGCAAGGGGGGAGCCAAACAAAAAACCGGGTCTGCTTTCGCAGACCCGGTTTTTATTGCATTTTAGTGAGAAATCAGCACTTCTCGAAGATGGTGGCAACGCCCATACCGCCGCCGATGCACAGAGTAGCCATGCCCAGCTTAGCGTCGTCGCGCTTGGCCATCTCGTGCAGCAGGGTGACGATGATACGAGCGCCGGAAGCGCCGACGGGGTGGCCGATGGAGATGGCGCCGCCGTTGACATTGACCTTAGCCATGTCGAAGCCCAGCTCGCGGGCAACGGCGATGGACTGAGCGGCGAAAGCCTCGTTGGCCTCGACCAGGTCGATGTCCTCGATCTTCAGGTCGGCCTTCTTCATGGCCTGACGGCAGGCGGGAACGGGACCGACACCCATGATCTTGGGATCAACGCCGCCCTGGCCCCAGGAGACCAGCTTGGCCATGGGCTTCAGGCCGTACTTCTCAACAGCTTCCTTGGAAGCCAGAACGATGGCGGCAGCGCCGTCGTTGATACCGGAGGAGTTGGCGGCGGTGACGCGCTGGACATGCTTCTGAGCGTCGTCAGCGTGGATGCCGGTCAGCTCGAAGGTGTGGACGATGGACTCCTCAACGCCCTCGGGACCCACGGGGAAAGCGCCGCGCAGCTTGGCGACGGACCCGGCGGTCACGCCAGCCTTGGGATACTCGTCGACCTTGAACTCGACCATGGCCTTCTTCTGCTTGACCATGACGGGAACGATCTCGTCCACGAACTTACCGGCAGCCTGAGCGGCCTCG
>JAZQVX010000196.1:0-1892 GCA_045632045.1 Lawsonibacter sp. | reverse complement strand
CTGCCGAGGCTCCCGCCAAGGCCGCCGAGGGCGCCCCCAAGAAGAACTTCCATCGCCGCCGCCGCCGCGGTGGAGGCGGTGCCAAGCCTCAGGGCGGCGAGAAGTAAGATTTTGAGAAGGTGAAAGGAAAATGGCAGGATTCCTGAATGCCGTTTCTGCGGTTTTCGTCATTTTTCTTCTGATGAGCGTGGGATATGGCCTTGGTCATATCGGCTGGATGACAGCCGGTGAGAAAAAATTCATCAGCAAGTTCGTCATCAATGTGGCCGTGCCCCTCAACTGTGTGGTGAGTGTGCTCAACAACTTCACCCGGGAGGATCTGCTGGGCGCAGGCTGGAAGCTGCTGTGCGCGTGGCTGGTGGTGCTGGTGTCCCTGCTGCTGTCGGCGGGAATCGCCACGATGCTGAAGCTGCCCAAGAACCGCTGGGGCGTGTTCGTGTGTATGGGCGGCATCTCCAACACCATGTTCATCGGTCTGCCCATGGTGGAACAGCTCTTCGGCGCTGTGGGCATCCCCTATATGATGACCTATTATCTGGCCAGCACCGTCTATACCCAGACGGTGGCGGTGATGCTCTGTGAGCGGGCCGGAACCGGTACCCCCAGAAAGTTCAATTTCGTGTCCATGCTGCTGGACATGTTCAAAAAGCCCCCGGTCATCGGCATCTGTGCGTCGGTGGTGCTTCTGCTGGTCGGTGTGCGCCCCCCTGCGGTGCTGATGAGCGCGGCGAAGTATCTCAGCTCCTGCGTGACCCCTCTGGCCATGCTGTACTGCGGATTTATCCTCTATGAGGTGGGGCTGAAAAATCTGCGCCTCATGCCCGGTCTGCCCACCATGATTGTGATCCGACTGGTGCTGTCGCCCATCCTGTGCATCGGCATGAGCGCCCTGTTTGGCATTACAGGCCTGTCCAGAGATGTTTTCGTCATCATGGCATCCCTGCCCTGCGTGACCCAGATAACCGTCATGGCGGGGCTCTACGGGGCAGATGAGCAGTATGCCGCCGTGGGTTCCTCTCTGTCCCTGCTCGGTATGTTCGTCACCCTGCCCATTCTGATGGCAATTTTATAAATAAAAAAACCGCCCGATACGGGCGGGTTTTTTATCAGCAGAAAGTGTTGCGCAGAGTACCGATGCCCTCGATGGTGACTTCCACCTCGTCGCCGGGCTTGAGCCAGTCCTTCTTGTCGGCGGGATAGCCGTGCATGACGCCCTGGGGGGTGCCGGTGAAGATGAGGTCACCGGGCTGCAGGGTGAAGTGGCGGGACAGGTCGGAAATGATCTGGGCACAGGTGAAGATCATGTCGGAGGTGTTGGAGTTCTGGCGCACCTGCCCATTGACCTTGGAGGAGATGGCCAGCGCGTTGGGATCCATGGCGTTGGCAGTCACCAGACAGGGGCCGATGGGGGCAAAGCCGTCGAAGGTCTTGGACAGCACCCACTGGTTGCCCCGGGCAAACTGCAGGTCGCGGCAGGACAGGTCGTTGCCGCAGGTGTAGCCAAAGACATAGCTCAGCGCCTCCTCCTCGGAGACATTCCGGGCGGGCTTTCCGATTACAACTACCAATTCTGCCTCGTAATCATACTCTTTGTAATCGGGCATGAGGGTGACTTCCTCGTTGTGGGCGGCCAGAGCGTTGCCGAACTTGTTGAACAGCACCGGGGCAGGGGGGAGGGGCAGGTTGCACTCGGCGGCGTGCTGACGGTAGTTCAGACCGATGCAGAAGATGCGGTCGGTGCCGGTGATGACGGGGGCGAGGGTAACGGCATCGGGGTCGATGAAGCACTCGGCCCGCTTGGCGAACTTCTCCAGCAGATCGAGGGCGGGCTTGCCCCCGGCGATGACCTCGTTCATATCGGCGGGCATGGTGATGCCCTTCAGGGCGGCCTC
>JAZQVX010000195.1:0-5007 GCA_045632045.1 Lawsonibacter sp. | reverse complement strand
GGGCGGAAACAATCCTCCAGAGCGCACAAACCTAAATATACGAAGATACTATATCACACTCCAACTTCGTTGTCTACGCTCTTTCACAGCGATTTTTTTAAAAAGGAAAAACATCCCCACAGGCTATTCATAAACTGCCTTTTGGGGTTTATTTTCGCGCCCATAAATTGCTATTCTATGTATAATATCCGTTATTCATATATATTCATTACCTTCCGACCGGACAAAATCCTGATTAAGTCCGTGTTACACGGAAGCCGCCTTTTACGGGCGGTTTTTTTGCGCTCAGGCACCAATTCAGCCGGTCAAGGATGGTTCGATGATCCCGTTGGTTTTCCGACGCAAATTGCAGCAACTGTCTGCACAGCTTGTCCCCCAGAGAAATTTCCCGTGTTTTCCCTTTGAGCCGGATGACGGCGGTTTTCTGCCGCACAGCTTCCACGGTGAGAAATCGCACCTCGCTCACCCGTACACCGGTACCCGCCATGGCACGCAGAAGCATGGCTGTCTGGATGTCCTGTTCCTCCTCCGCCTGCTGCACAAGGGCTGAAAATTCCTCCTTAGACAATTCGTCCTCGCTGAACACCTTGCTCTGGCATTTGAGGGCTTTCAGTTTCCAGTCCACAGCACCGACATACTCCAAAAACGCGTTCACCGCGGCGGTCATGCAGTTGACGGTGCGAACTGCCCTGCAGCGGGTGATCTCTGTTTTCCACTCCAGAAGAGCTTCCCGGGTCAGTTCCCCATCCGGCAGGAAACGGTTCAGGTTCAGCAGGCTGTGGCGGTATGATGCGATGGTACCCATACTGCGTTCCCGACGGTACAACTCTACGCAGAACGCATTGACTCGATCCTCATTTACATATACGGCATATTCCATAGTTTCCTCCAAGTCCAATTTGCAACAGTAATCTGAGTCTATTATACCTCATAATCAAATCACCCCTTCGGTAATAGTTTGTAGGCAACCGTATCGACCACCGCCTCCGGTGCGCCGGGGCACCCCAGATGGCAGGGTGTGGCGGAGGTGAATACCTTGGCTCCCCCCTCCCCACCGTAGAGGATGACCCGCTTGTCAAAGACGGCCAACCCGGTGATCTCCACCGGGCGCCCCGCCCCCACAAAGGCATCGGCGGTGATGCGGTAGCAATAGCGCACATCCACGGCGTAGAATCCTCGGTTGAACCCCACGGGCTCCACATCGATGTAGGCACACAACAGCTGGGCACAGCCCGCTTTCACCGACATGGCTCTGTCCAGCACCGCCTGTGAACTCCGGGTGGGGTAAACCCGCAGACAGTCCAGACAGTCCTTGTCCCGACAGGAATCCGTCACCCGCTTCGTGTGTATACAGACGGCTTCCCGCACACTGCGCTCCCCGTCCACGGGGCCGGGCACGATCAAATCCGGCATAGCAAACCCTCCTGTGATGGAAATTCAGCGGGTCTGACCTCTCGGCCCCCGCACCACATCTTATGTGCCCGGAGGGCATTGTGCCCCTTGCGGGGAAAAATCTTTGGGGGGCTTGCTCTTTTTCCCTAATCCGGGTATAATTGTGGTAAGTTGATTTGCCCTCAGAAAGGAGCTGTTTCCATGGCCAACATCGGATTTATTCAAAACGAACTGGATATGAAGCTTCTGGTGCTGTATATCATGTCCCACACCGCAGAGCCCATCACTTTCTTCCAGCTTCTTGAGATC
The DNA here is from genome assembly GCA_045632045.1 of Lawsonibacter sp. Taxonomy (GTDB): domain Bacteria; phylum Bacillota; class Clostridia; order Oscillospirales; family Oscillospiraceae; genus Lawsonibacter. The sequence goes on along the minus strand of JAZQVX010000195.1, from coordinate 3,306 downwards.
GCCATGTGTGACGCGGGCGTGGACTACTTCTCCCTGACCCAGGCCGTCACCCACATGGTGGAAACCGGTCAGCTGGAGCAGGAGGGCGACCGCTATGCCATCACCGACAAGGGCCGCCGCAACAGCGAGATCTGCGAGAGCAGTCTGCCCTACTCCGTGCGTCTGCACTGCGACGAAAGTCTTGTGGCACTCAACCAGCTGCTGCGGCAGGAGGCTCAGATCCAGACCTCCGTTTCCCTCAACCCCGACGAAACCTATACCCTCCATCTGTGCCTCAACGATGTGAACACACCCCTGCTCAAGCTGGATCTTCTGGTCCCCTCCACCCAGCAGGCGGAGCTCATGGCCAAAAATTTCAAGTCCGACCCCGCCGGTCTGTTCCTGCATCTGTCCCATCTGCTCATGAAGCCCGACGGCACACTGAAAAACGGTCATACTTTTGAGTAAATAAAAAAACCGCCTCATACGAGGCGCTTTTTTCTGCTTATTTGTGCTTTTCAGCCATGTTCTTCTTGTAGATGATGTTCAGACCCTTCAGCAGCAGATCCCGCTCCAGCTTGATCTCCCGCTTGCACAGGGGCACCACAAACTGGGCGATGCCGCCGGTGGCGATGACGGTGGTCTTGTAGCCAAGCTCCTCCTCCATACGCTCCACCAGACCTTCCAGCATGGCGGCGGTGCCGTGCATGATGCCGGAACGCATACAGTCCACGGTGTTCTTGCCGATGACCTTCTTGGGCTTGTCCAAATTGATACCGGGCAGCTGGGCAGTGCGGGAGGTCAGGGCGTCCAGAGAAACGCGGACACCGGGGAGAATGCAGCCGCCGATGTAGGTGCAGTTCTCGTCCACGATCTCGATGGTGGTGGCGGTGCCCAGATCCATCAGGGCCAGAGGGGGCTTGTACTCAGCCAGAGCGGCCACGGCGATGACGATGCGGTCGCTGCCCACCTGAGAGGGGCTGTCCACCTGAATGTTCAGCCCGGTCTTGATGCCGGGGCCAACCACCATGGGCTGCTTGCCGATGGCCTTCACCGCGCCGGTGCGCACCGCGTTGAACACAGGGGGCACGACGGAGGCGATGATGCAGTCCTTGATGTCCTCCACCTTCACATCGAACAGGTTGAGCATGTTCTTGATGTCGGCGCCGTACTGGTCAGAGGTCTTGATGCGGTCGGTGGCGATGCGGGCCTCAAAGACGATCTGGTCGTCCTTGATGCCGCCGATGGTAATATTGGTATTGCCGATGTCGATTGCAAGGAGCATGATGCTTCACCTCAACTGGTATGTATAAAAAGCGATTTATTTGATGAACTTGCGAGCGGGACCCAGCAGGGCCTTACCGATGGCGGTGACCAGCACCAGAGCGGCCAGAGCCTCCATGACGCCTGCGCCTGTGATGGTTGCCATGATCAGGCCGTACACGGCGGTGACAGCCACTTCCCGGGCGGCGGCGTACTGCTCAGCCAGCAGGAAATAGATGCTTCCCATAACGGCGACGGTGTTGGTCATGGAACCCACAAAGCCCACAATGGGCAGAGCCACGATCTCAGGCAGCTTAACCTTCTTCAGAATCATCCACAGCCAGCCGGACACCAGACCGATGAGCACACGGCAGCCCACGGAGATCCACACAGCCTTCACAGCCCCCAGCAGGCCGTCGGCATAGAAGGGAGAGAAGGCGAAGGAAGTCAGCGTGGGAGCGATGGTGTTGCTGATCAGAGAGCAGATGCCGAACACGCCGCCCAGCACACCGCCGGCGGAGGGGCCCAGCAAAATTGCGCCCAGAATGACAGGGATGTGGACGGTGGTTGCCTTGATCACAGGCAGCTGGATCAGACCCAGGGGGGTGTTGGCCAGAAGGACCACAATGGCTCCCATCATAGCCAGCGCTACCATGCGGTGGGTACGATTATCGCGCTTGTTCATATTCAATTACCTCCTGCTGTCGCTCCCCATCCGGGGATGCAACGCAAATGTGTAAGTCCACAGACTTATCTGAGTTTATTATACCTTCTGTTGCCCCATAGTGCAAGGAAGATTTCCCCAATTCCTCCATATCGTCAACGATCGGACAAGAAACGCAAATTCAAATATGTAAGGGCGGCCCCGGCCGCCCCTATCTCATATCCCATATCTCTTATCTCATATCTCTTACCTCATATCCATCGCCCCGTCCAGCATCACGGCGGCATCCCCCAAGGTCATGGGCTGGGCCAGGGAGTCGCTCATCAGCCCCTCGGGACGGATCACCCCGCCGGAGGCCAGGTTGGCCGCCGCCTGTCCCGCCCAGTGGCTCTGGGTTTGGATGGCAAATACCTCCAGCGGTACATCGGTGATCCCCAGCAGGCTGTCCAGCATCACCGCCGCCTGAGCCGCCGTCACCACCTCGTCTGGGGCAAACACCACCGCTCCGGTGTCATCTCTGCCGCCCTGCACCGCTCCCGCCATGACCGCGGCGGATACACAGCCCCGGCTCCAGTCGGGAATGAGGGCATCGTCGGCAAATCCCGTCACCGTCACATCCTCCAGCGGCTCCAGCTCCGCCACTGCCATGGCCATGGAGAGAAACTCCGCCCGGGTCACGGGCCTGTCCACCTCAAAGAGATGGACACCGGCCACCTGCGCCCCCACATAGATGCCCTCCTCCGCCAGCCGGACGGCGCTCTTGTGGGCGGGATGTCCGTCCAGATCGGCATAGGTGACAGCGGCGTTCCCCTTCTCGATGCGCAGGGACACGGTGGCCTCGGAGGAGGTGTTCCCAGCCTCGTCCACCGCCACATAGGTGAAGGTGTCCTTCCCGGTCTTGTTCTCATAGGGGCGGTAGACAAACTTCCCCGAACCGTCCTCCGCCAGCGTTACCGCACCCCGGGCGGGATTGGAGATCATGCGGAAGGTCAGCTCGTCCCCCTCTCCGTCCACGGCGTCAAAATACCCCGTCACCGACACATTTTTATAGGTGTTCAGCTCCATGTTCCGGGCCACCGGGGGATGATTGGTCTTGTCCGTCAGAGTAATCGCGACCGCGAAGGGCACTCCCTCTTCCGCATTGCTGAATATGGGCTTCAGCACAAAGCCTGTTTTGCTCACAGTGGGACTGCCCACGCTGAGAAAACGCAGACCGGACAGGGCGGATTTTTCCACCCGGGTACCAACTTCCAGCACCGTTCCCCCCAGCAGCAAAGTCCCCGCACCCGGGTCGGGAAGACTTTCCACCACAAGGGCGGTCAGACTCAGCCGCCTGCCCCCCTGCACCTTGAAATCTTCGGCAGAAAAGGGAATGGTCCCCCCTGCCACAACGCTTTTGG
>JAZQVX010000194.1:0-10216 GCA_045632045.1 Lawsonibacter sp. | reverse complement strand
GTCTGGATCGCTCCCAGCATTATCCTGATGTCCATCTTCATTATCATCCCCATTTTCTATGTGTTCAAGATGTCCGTGAGCAAGATCACCAAGGCCGGTCTGATGAAGGGCTTTATCGGGTTTGAGAACTTCGAGAAGGTTCTGACCAGCGCCAAGTTTGCTCTGGTTCTGAAAAACACCGTCGTCTGGACCATTCTGGTCGTCGTGCTGTCCACTCTGCTGGGCTTCATCCTCGCTCTGCTGCTGAACAATGAGTTCAAGGGCCGCAAGGTCGCCCGCGCCATCGTGGTCTTCCCCTGGGCCACCACTCTGGTCATTCAGGCCAGCGTCTGGAAGTTCATCATCGACGTGGACTACGGCGCTCTGAACACCCTGCTGAAGTCCCTGGGCATCATCAGCGCCAACATCAACTGGACCCCCACCCCCGAGGCCTTCTTCGCATGGGAGATTGCCTGTGGTATCTTCGTTACCATCCCCTTCGTCTGCTTTACCACCCTGTCCGGTCTGCAGTCCATCGACGCCTCCTATTATGAGGCCGCTACCGTGGACGGCGCCAACTACTGGCAGAAGCTGTTCAAGATCACCGTGCCTCTGGTCAAGCCCAGCCTGACCGTTGCCACCGTGCTGAACATCATCTATGTCTTTAACTCCTTCCCCATCGTCTGGACCATCACCAAGGGCGACCCCGCCAGCCGCACCGACACCCTTGTCACCTACCTGTACAAGCTGGCCTTCTACAACGGCAAGCAGGGTGAGGCCGCTGCCGTGTCCGTTATCGGCTTCTGCATCCTGCTGGTCTGCGCCACCGTTTACATGGTCTCTACCCTGAAGAAAGGAGAGGATTGATCATGACATTAGGTAATAAGCACATGCCCTTGAGCAAGGTCATTCTCCGTCTGGCTCTGTACCTCTCCGTGTACGCCATCTGCATGCTCATCCTGTATCCCTACTTCGTGATGCTGTGTACCGCTCTGAAGAGCCGTGCCGAGATCTTCTCTGTCAACGGCACCGTCCTCCCCATTGAGTACATGTGGTCCAACTTCATCGACATCTGGCAGAAGGCTCCCATGGCCAAGTACCTGGTCAACTCCGTCGTCATTGCCGGCGGTTCCACCATCATCGCCATGGTCTGTGGTATCCCCGCCGCCTACGCTCTGTCCCGTATGAAGTTCAAGGGCCAGACCGCTTTCCTGGGCTTCATCATCGTTTCCCAGATGTTTGCCCCCGTGGTTCTGCTGATCGGTATCTACAGGGTCCTGTTCAACATGGGCCTGACCGACTCCCGCCTCGGTCTGATCCTCATCAACGCCGCCTTTAACCAGGCCTTCACCATCTGGCTGCTGCGCGGTACTTTCATGAGCATCTCCCCCGATATGGAGCAGGCCGCTACCATCGACGGCTGTAACCGTATTCAGGCCATGATGCGCGTGCTGCTGCCCGTCGCCGCTCCCGGTATCGTCACCACCCTGATCTTCATCTTCATCAATGCGTGGAACGAGTACACCGTTGCTCTGTGTCTGATCTCCACCGACACCCTCAAGCCCCTGACCGTCGGTATCAACATCTTCAACGGCTATAACATCATCGAGTGGCAGTACCTGTTCGCAGGCTCCATCTTCGCCATTGTCCCCGTCGTTATCCTGTTCATGTCCATCGAGAAGCATCTGACTTCCGGTCTGACTGCCGGCGGCGTCAAGGGCTGATTCTTACAACAAAAATCTCCGAATACTTCGGTATTCGGAGATTTTTTATTGCATTTCATTCCTCTTTATGTCATACTACTGCCATATCATTTCTGTTTTGAAAAGGTTTTTTCTATGAAATTCAATCTCACTCTCCGTTACAGTCTGCACCAGTTCGCCTATTGGGCGGCCAGCGCCGGCATCATCAGCTTTGCCACCACCTTTTTGCTGGAGAAGGGCTTCCCCTCCTCCCGGGTGGGACTGCTTATGGCCTGCGCCAGCCTTCTCTCCGGCGTGACCCAGCCCAATCTGGCCGCCGTGGCCGACCGGGCAAAGAAGTGCATCCTCTCCCCCCTGATCATCGCTCTGAGCGCCATCTGCACCCTCTGCTTCGCCCTGCTCCTGCTGGATGGTCTGCCTTCTGGTGTATTCGCCCTGCTGTATCTGTGCGGTGTGTGGTCCTTTGACTCCATGATCCCCCTGCTCAATTCCCTGCATGTCCACTACACCGGGCAGGGCTATCGCATCAATTACGGACTGTCCCGCGCTGTGGGCTCCCTGTCTTATTCCCTGTCCGCATTGGCGCTGGGATATGTCATCCAGTCGCTGGGCCCCAACTGGATGGTACGCGCGATCCTTTTGCTGCTCCCCATCTGCATACTCATCACCCTGAGCTATCCCAAAGCCGGGAGCAATACCACCGATGAAACGATTCGCCTTTCCCGCTCGGAAGAAGTCAGTTCTCTGGGTGAATTCTGCCGCCGCTATCGCTGGTACTGCATCTCTCTGCTGGGCGTGCTCCTGCTGGCCATGTTCCATGCCATGACAGAGAATTACCTCATCGCCATCATGGGTCGTCTGGGCGGTGACAGCCGCCATGTGGGCGTGGCCCTCTTCGTGGCCACCGTCACCGAGTCGGGCGTGCTGGTCTTTTTCGATCAAATCCGCAGACGCATCTCCGACCACTGGCTGCTGCGCTACGCCGCCTTTTCTTTCCTGCTGAAATCGGTGCTGCTGCTCATCGCACCCAGCATCCCCTTTATTTATGCCGTACAGCTGCTGCAAATGACCTCCTACACCTTCCTTTCCCCTGTTCAGGTCTATTATGCCAACGAAAAGGTAGCCCCCGCCGACATGGTCAAGGGGCAGGCCTTCATCACCGCCTCCTATACCCTCGGCTGTGCCATGGGCAATCTGACCGGCGGCGTGCTGATGGAGCATTTTGGCGTGGTTGCCATTCTGATTGCCGGTGTGGCCATCGCCGCGCTGGGCACCATCGTTATTCTGCTGACAGTGGATCGACAGGACGCTTATCGTCTGGCCCACCCCTGATCCCTTTTATACAGATCGACAAAAAGGCACGCCGGATCGGCGTGCCTTTTTTTGTTTTACTTGTTGACAAATCAACTTTCTGTGTTATAATAGCCAAAGTTGAGCAATCAACATTTACCAAACCATAAGATTGGGGGGATCGCCATGCTGCGCCGCTTTGAAGAATTTTGCTCCATCATTTCCGCCATCCAGCACAATATTCAGAAGATCGAGCGGGACGAGATGGAAAAATACGGGCTGAAGGGCCCCTACGCGCAGTATCTGGTGACCATGAGCCGCTGTCCCGAGGGCATCACTGCCGCCCAGCTGTGCGAGATGTGCGACAAGGATAAGGCCGCCGTTTCCCGGGCGCTGGCTGAGCTGGAACGCCGGGCACTGGTGACGCGGGAGATGGCAAACGACACCGCCTACCGCGCACTCATCCGACTGACCGAGGAAGGTTCCGCCGCCGCCCGCTATGTCTGCGACAAGGTCAGACAGGCCGTGGATCTGGCCGGCAGAGGCCTGACCGATCACGACCGGCAGCTGTTCTATACCACCCTGCGCCGCATCGCAGGCAATCTGCAGACCATCAGCAAAACCGGTCTGCCCGAGGCTCAGACCCCCTGAATCAAGGAATACAAGGAGAATTTCTCATGAAAACCAGAATCATCGTGGATTCCACCCTCGATATCACCGATGAACTGCGCCAGCGGATGCACATCGTCCCTCTGCATGTTTTCTTCGGTGACGAGGAATTTGTCGATGGCGTGACCATCACCTCTCAGGAATTCTATCAGCGACTGGTGGAGGGCAGCGTCCTGCCCACCAGCAGCCAGCCCAGTCCCGACTCCTTTGAGCGGGTCTATGAGGAGATCACCGCCGCCGGTGACGAGGCCGTGGTGCTGACCATCTCCAGCAAGCTCTCCGGCACCTACCAGAGCGCCTGCATCGCCGCCGAGGACTATCCCAACATCCATGTTGTGGACACCCTCAACGCCACCATCGCCGCCGGCATTCTGGCCGAACTGGCGCTGAAGCTGGCCGACGAGGGCATGGACGCCAAGTCTATCGTCCAGCGTGTCACCGAGGCCCGCGATCGCGTGTGCCTGCTGGCCGCATTCGACACCCTGGAGTTCCTGAAGAAGGGCGGCCGTCTGTCTGCCACCGCCGCTCTGGCCGGTTCTCTGCTGTCCATCAAGCCCATCATCTCCATCCCCAACGGCGAGATCGCCGTTCTGGGCAAGGCCCGCGGCAACCGCAAGGCCAACGAGATGCTCATGGCCGAGATCGAAAAGCGCGGAGTTGACCTCTCCATGCCCGTTCTGCTGGGCTACACCGGTCTTTCCAGCGAAACACTGGAGAAGTTCCTCTCCGACAGCAGCCAGCTGTGGGGTGAGGTGCCCGTGGAGCAGCGCGTGGTGCCCATCTGCTCTGTCATCGGCACCCACGCAGGCCCCGGCGCTTATGCCGCCGCTTTCTTCATGAAGTAACACAAAAACAGCTGTTCTCCGGGTGGAGGACAGCTGTTTTTCATGCTCTCATGTTGCTTTCCCCCAAAAGATACGCTATAATAAAGACAGCAATTCAGCATTATGACCATCTTCAGGAGGTAATTGTATGGTACAGACCGCACAGGAGCTGCTGGCCCTCATCGAGGAGCGCGGCATCAAGATGATCGATTTCAAGATCGTGGACATCAACGGACAGTTCCGCCATGTCACGATCCCCGCTCAGGAATTTTCCGAGGCCACTTTGAAAAACGGCATCGGCTTCGACGCCTCCAACTACGGTTACGCCGTGGTGGAGAAAAGCGACATGGTCTTTATCCCCGATGTGACCACCGCCGTCATCGATCCTTTCTGCGCTATCCCCACCCTGTCCATCAGCGGCAACGCCATGATCATTGACTATCCCGAGAACCGTCCTCTGGCTCAGTATCCCCGCAATATCGTCCACGCCGCCGAGCAGTACATGAAGGACTCCGGAATCGCCGACACCATGCTCATCCTCCCCGAGTTTGAGTTCCATATGTTCGACCGGGTGGGCTGGTCCGTGCAGCCCGACTCCATCGGTCTGGAGCTGGACTCCGATCAGGCCTATTGGAACTCCGCCTCTCAGGGACAGGGCCAGATCGTCCCCCACCAGAAGAACTATCACATCGCCAAGCCCTTCGACACCACCTACGAGTGCCGCAGTGAGATGTGCCTGCACATGGAAGACGCCGGCATCGCCATCAACTATCACCACCCCGAGGTGGGCGGCAGCGGCCAGTATGAGATCGAGCCCCAGCTGGGCCAGATGTCCAAGATGGCCGACGCCACCATGATGATCAAATACATCATCCGAAACACCGCACTGAAATACGGCAAGGCCGTCACCTTCATGCCCAAGCCTGTTTACGGCGAGGCCGGCAACGGTATGCATGTGCATATGCTGCTGCTCAAGGACGGTCAGCCCGTCTTCTCCGATGACGACGGTTACTCCCACCTGAGTAAAGAGGCCCACTGGTTTATGGGCGGTCTGCTCAAGCACATCTCCTCCCTGTGCGCCATCACCAACCCCAGCACCAACTCCTTCAAGCGTCTGGTGCCCGGATTCGAGGCCCCTGTCACCGTGGGCTACGCCACCTCCAACCGCAGTGCCGTCATCCGCATCCCCGCCTACGCCAAGACCCCCGCTCTGCGCCGTTTCGAGCTGCGCAATCCCGATGCCACCTGCAACCCCTACTTCTGCTATGCCGCCATCCTGATGGCCGGTCTGGACGGCGTTAAGAACCAGATCGATCCCCACGCCAACGGTTGGGGCCCCTATGACTGCAACCTGTTCAACCTCCCCGAGGAGGAGAAGGCCAAGCTTTCCGCTCTGCCCACCCGTCTGGAAGATGCCCTCGACGCACTGGAAGCCGACCACGATTACCTCACCGCCGGCGGCGTATTCCCCGAGGAGCTCATCAAGAATTTCATCGCCAGAAAGCGCAAGGAGTGTTCCGAACTGTCCAAGATCCCTCACCCCGCCGAGTTCGACCGCTATTTCAACCTGTAAAATACAAAAAAACGCCCCCGGATGGGGGCGTTTTTTATATATCCAGACTCTGCATCCAGTTTTTTCTGCGGAACACCACAAGCGAGATGACATAGCGCACACACTCCTCCAGCGACAGGAGGAAATAGACCAGATAGACAGGCAATTCCCACACGAAAGCGGAGAGCGTTGCCAGCGGGACGCCCACCAACCAGGGGCCAAGGATGTCGATATACATGACCGTCTTTGTGCGCCCGCCGCTTTTCAGCACGCCGCCGCTGACGATCATATTCTGCACTTTGAAGGGGGCGATGAAGGCATAGGAGAAGAGAATACTGCGGGTCAGGGCCTTTACCTCGTCCTCCACCCGATAGATCTCCACATAATACCCCCGCAGCAGCAAAATCAGGCCGGACAGAGTGACCGCCGCCACAAAACCATAGAGCATGAGCCGCTTGGCCGCCCAATAGGCCCGGTCGTACTGCTCCGCGCCAAGACGCTTGCCCACAATGACGGCGGCAGCCTGGGACAGGCCGCAAAGGGCACCGGTCATCATGCCCTGTACCGGGTCGATGAGGGTCATGGCGGCGCAGCTTGCGGTGTCCAGATGTCCGTAGACGGCGGCGTAGACATTCTCGCCCATGTACCACACGAACTCACACACCAGCACCGGCAGGAGCATGGAGATATACTGCTTGCGGCGGAAGGGAGGCATGGGCGCTTCCGGCTGCCGCAGCCACTCCCGGCGGGGCAAAAACAGCAGCAGCATGATGCTGAGGTTGACACACTGGGAAAGCAGCGTCGCCACCGCCGCGCCCCGGGCTCCCATGGGCGCAAATCCCAGCTTGCCGAAGATGAGGATGTAGTTCAGCCCTGTATTGCACACCGCCGCCGCGATACTGGCAAACAATGGCAGAGCGGTGCGCTCCATGCAGCGGAACATGACCGAGAGCATGGTAGCCCCCGCCGCGGGCAGGAAGGTGCCCGCCAGAATGGTCAGATACCCCACCGCCGCGGCGATGGTTTCCCTTTCATCGGTATACAGTCCCATGATCTGCCGGGGGAAGAGCAGGGCCAGCAGGGTGAACAGTCCCGCCAGCAGGAGGATGCCGCTCAGATTCACGAAGAAACTGCGGCGCACCTCTCCCCGGTCATTTTTACCCATGTACTGAGAGATCATAATGCCCGCCACCGCGGCGATGGCGCCCGAGGTAAACACGAATGTATTATAATATTTTCCCGCCAGACCAACCGCCGCCACGCTGACACTGCCCAGCTGACCGATCATGATCTGGTCTACGATGCTGAAGGAGGATTGCAGCATGGACTGCAGCGCCACGGGCACCGCAAGTCGGCAGACAGTCCTCAAAAATCCCTTTTCCCGATCCACTACACAGACACCTCACTTTACGGCTCTATTTTAGCGGCTTTCGCTCGGTTTTTCAAAGGTTAAGCGCATAACCTCTTACAAAAACAAAGTGCTGTATCGGTGCATTCTGCACAAATACAGCACTTTTCTTATTTGGTGCTGTCACGGATCACCAGCTCCACCGGAAGCGTGACGGCATTCACGGTCTCCTCTCCGGTTCGCAGAGCCCGCAACTGTTCCATGGATATCCGGGCCCGGAGTGCCACATCCTGCCGCACCGAGGTCAGCGCAGGGAACACCATCCGGCACATGGGGGTATCATCGAACCCCGCCACAGAAATGTCACGGGGAACGAGGATCCCCCGCTCTTGCAGAAAATGAATCAGCTCCACAGCGTAGAAATCAGACACGGCAAAGACTGCGGAAAACTGCCTCAGCTGCTCCAGATGCTCCTCGTAGAACGCCATTCGCTCCTGCTTGTGCATAGGGATGCGCAGAAATTCCGCGCCGGGACCAAATCCATCCCGAAATCCCTCCCAACGCTCCTTATCCATGCAGATTTCGTTATCCGCAATGCACAGCGCCCGACTGTGCTCACAGCTTCGGAAGTATTTTCCCACCTGCAAACCACCGTCGTAGTTATGAATGGTGATGTTACAGATGCCTTCGGTATCGTCGCAGAAACCGTCGTACACCACGAACGGAATGCGCATGTGGCTGCGCAGATACAGATAATCCTGCTCACAAAATCCCAACAGAACCAACCCATCCAGATTCCACATGGATGCGAATTTTATGATATCTTCCGTGTCGCGAGTCTTTTTGACCATCATGAAGCGGCCTTCCGCTTCAATCTCGTTGGAAAGGTGGTTCAAAGAGGTAGCCACGAACACATCCTCCAGCACCCGCCCCTCATACTTCTCGTGGTCGTGAACCACCACGCCAATAATGCGGGAGGCGTTTTGAGCCAGCAGAATGCCCGCCATACTGGGGATATACTGCCACTGCTCCAATGCCCGCTGAACCCGCCGTACCGTCTCATCCGACACTTTTTTCGTCTTTCCGTGGAGGACATTGGACACTGTGGCCGTACTTACGCCAAGCTCCTGGGCGATATCACAGATACGCACCCGACCATGTTCTTCCATGGGCTTCCCTCCTTTCCACTTCGTTTCTCAGTATATCACATCCCGACCGCCGCTGTCGAGCGCATGTACTTTTCCCGGTTTTCGCCGGAAAGTCCCCCGCGAGTCTTGACACTTTTTCCCGGATATGCTAATCTTCTCTTGTTATTAACACACTAATGTGCGCAAGTTCGCGGTATCCCCCATCCCTCTGCCGCCCATGCCGGCGGCTGTTTTTTATGTTCCGGGAATTCGGGGCATACCTTATCTATATCCTGCTTGAAGGAGCGTGTTTCTTATGATCCGAATCGGTATCGTCGGCTATGGCAATCTGGCCAAGGGCGTGGAGTGCGCCATCACCCAGAACCCCGACATGGAACTGGCCGCTGTCTTTACCCGCCGCAATCCCGCCACCGTCACCATTCAGACTCCCGGTGTCCCCGTGGTCCACACCGATGAGTGCGGAGCATGGAAGGACAAGATCGATGTGATGATCCTCTGCGGCGGCAGTGCCACCGATCTGCCCGAGATGACTCCCAAGTTCGCCCGGGATTTCAATGTCATTGACAGCTTCGACAACCACGCCAACATTCCCGCCCACTTTGCCGCCGTCAACGCCGCGGCTGCCGAGAGCGGTCACATCGCTTTCATCTCCGTGGGCTGGGATCCCGGCCTGTTCTCCGTCAACCGCCTGTACGCTTCCGCCATTCTGCCCGAGGGCAAGGACTATACCTTCTGGGGCAAGGGCGTCAGTCAGGGACACTCCGATGCCGTGCGCCGTCTGCCCGGTGTTATGGATGCCCGCCAGTACACCATCCCCGTCCCTGAGGCCATGGATCGTGTCCGCGCCGGCGAGAATCCCCAGCTGACCACCCGGGAGAAGCACACCCGCTATTGCTATGTGGTGGCTGAGGAGGGCGCCGACAAGGCCGCCATCGAGCAGGCCATCAAGACCATGCCCAGCTACTTCGCCGACTATGACACCACCGTGGAGTTCATCACCGCCGAGGAGATGAAAGCAAATCACTCCGGTCTGCCCCACGGCGGCAGTGTCATCCGCAGCGGTGTCACCGGCTGGAACAAGGAGAGCAAGCAGACCATCGAGTTCAAGCTGACTCTGGACTCCAACCCCCAGTTCACCTCCAGCGTGCTGGTGGCCTGCGCCCGGGCCGCCATGAAGATGAAGGCTCGCGGCGTTACCGGCTGCCAGACCATTTTCGATGTGGCTCCCGCCGATCTGTCCCCCATGAGACGGGAGGATATGCTGGCTCACATGCTGTAAGGGAATTTTTACGAGAGGACAAACGCTATGCTTTACGATAATCTCAGCGTCAACGAGGCAGGCCATCTGGTCTTTGCCGGATATGACACCACCGAACTGGCCGCTCAGTACGGCACCGCCCTCATGCTGCTGGACGAGCAGGCCATCCGCAACCGCTGCCGCACCTATCTCTCCGCCATGGCGGAGCATCTGCCCGCAGGCTCCATGCCCCTGTACGCCAGCAAGGCACTGAGCTTCAAGCGGATGTATGAGATCATGAAGGAGGAGGGCATGGGCATCGATGTGGTGTCCTCCGGCGAGCTGAACACCGCCCTGCGGGCGGGCTTCCCTCTGGAGAAGGCCTTCTTCCACGGCAACGGCAAGACCGATTTCGACATCTCCTTCGCCATGGAACACGGCATGGGCTATTTCGTCTGCGACAACG
>JAZQVX010000193.1:0-2201 GCA_045632045.1 Lawsonibacter sp. | reverse complement strand
CGAAGCCCGTAATAGAACGGAAGGGCGACGGCACCCGCCGCCGCCCTTGCTTACGTGTCTGTTATCAAGAATTAATACTTGCAGAACTGTTCACGGATGCTGCTCATTTCGTTGGCGATATCGTCAACGTCCAGAACCATCTCCATCATGCTAACCTGATCGTCATAGACGCCAGCGTCAAACTCTGCCTTTACCTCTTCTTCGCACACGTGATAAACCTTGAGTCCCAACGAGACTCCAGTCAACGGACCTGCATAAGTGGGGTCACCAGCGGTGACGGTCTCAGCAGCCAGGCCGGAAGCTTCGCCCTCAGAGGCACCCAGCAGAACGACAACGTTCTCGGGACCATACTGTTCAGCGAATTCCTTGACGCGCTTCTGATTTTCCAGATCCATTGCACCTGCGGCGGTTCAGACGAAGCACTCCGTAGAGGAGAACACTACCTCAGCACCGGCGCTCTCTGCGCAAGCAGCGATTGCGGGGCCGGGGATGCCGTCACGGTCACCGATAATGATGACTTTCTTACCGTTTAAGATGCTCATGCCATTATCCTCCTTCTTTTTAGATTTATAGAACGCCTTGCGGCGATGCTATAGCGAAATAAATGCGGGGATTGTCACACCTTAGATGTGACGCTTGATCATTGCTTCCACGTTTTCGGGGGTAGCGTCGTCCTTGACCAGGCTTTCGATCATGGCGCCGCCCTCGTAGATGGCGATGACGGGCAGACCCATAACCTTCTGGGCGATGGCCAGACGGCGAGCCTTGGTGGTGTTCAGAGCGGTGAACTTCAGCTTGTCACCGTAGGTCTCTGCAAAAGCGTGGACATGGGGCATCAGAGCAGCGCAGGGAACGCAGCCGTCGCCGTAAAAGTCAACCAGAACCTTACCCTCAGCCTGCAGAACCTCAGCCTCAAACGTAGTCTTATCCAGTTCGATCATTGAAAATCTCTCCTTTTCTCTAAATAACACAGGGTTTATTCGTGTTCAGCAATATACTTTTCACACTGCATGGCGGCAATTGCGCCGTCTGCGGTGGCAGTAACGACCTGACGCAGGGACTTGACGCGGATGTCACCGGCAGCGAAAACGCCGGGAATGTTGGTGTGCATATCGGCATCGGTAACGATATAGCCGCGATCCATCTCCAGCATGCCTTCAAACAGCTGAGAGTTGGGGTTGTAGCCGATAAAGCCAAACAAACCAAAGATGCCGTCGTCGGGATCTGCCATGATGGTGGTCAACTCGCCGGTCTTGACATTCTTGACGATCATGCCTTCCAGCATTTCATCGCCCAGAACTTCTTCTACCACGGTGTCCCACATAAACTCCAGCTTGGGATTGGCAAATGCCTTTTCCTGGATGGACTTTGCGGCACGCAGTTCGTTTCTGCGATGAATGACTGTGACCTTGCGGGCGAACTTGCTCAGATACATAGCCTCTTCCACAGCGGAGTCACCGCCGCCGACCACATACACCTCGAAGTCCTCAAAGAAGCCGGCATCGCAGGTGGCGCAGAAAGAAATGCCGCGGCCAACAAACTTGCCTTCATTCTTACAGCCGATGGGCTTGGGGAAGGCACCGGTGGCAATGATCACGCACTTTGCCAGATATTCACCCTTGTTGCCCACCAGTTTCTTAACCTCGCCTTCCAGCTCGACGCTCTTGATCACGTCGCTGGCGCGCTCGGCACCAAACTTGGCAGCCTGCTGGGTCATACGGGCAATCAGGGAGGGGCCGGGCTCGCCGTCCACCATACCGCCGGGATAGTTCTCGATCTCGTCGGTAATGGCGATCTGGCCGCCATCCTGACCCTTTTCCAGAATCAGGGTAGACAGACGGGCACGGCCGGCATAAAGGCCGGCAGCCAGGCCTGCGGGGCCCGCACCCAGAATAATAACATCGTAAATTTTGCTCATGATGTTTACTCCTTTATATCGGGAACGACCCGGCAGCCCCAAAAATGGGCGGCCGGGACTGTTCCAAGGATGTGATTTCAGCCCTTTCGGGGGAAAGTTTTACAGTTCGAAAATGGTCTGATCCTCGACCTCGGTGGTCAGGGCTTCCAGAGCTCTGTTGACCAGCTTGGTACGGATTGCCTTTTCTTCCTCCAAAGTCAGAGCGGGATTGCCCAGAGGATGGGGGATTGCGATGGTGGGAACGATTCTGTTCGCACCAACCGTCATGGAGATGGGAGTAACG
>JAZQVX010000192.1:0-3946 GCA_045632045.1 Lawsonibacter sp. | reverse complement strand
GGCAGATACTTCATCTTCTGCTCCTCGGTGCCGTTCTCGAAGATGGGAGCGCAGCACAGGGAGGTGTGAGCGGAGATGATAACGCCGGTGGTACCACAGACCTTGGACATCTCCTCAACGCACATGGCGTAGGACAGGACGTCGCCGCCGGCGCCGCCGTACTTCTTGGGGAAGTAGATACCCATCATGCCCAGCTTAGCAGCCTTCTCGATGGTCTCCATGGGGAAGCGCTCGGTCTCGTCGATCTCCTCGGCCAGAGGCTTGACCTCGGTCTCGGCGAACTCGCGGTACATCTTGCGGATCATCTCATGTTCTTTCGACAGGTGAAAATCCATTTTTAAGTCCTCCTAGTTCATTATTACTTTTCGATCATCCAAATGCCCCTCTCCTCACCGCGACCCGCGTGACCGGCGCGGATGCAGAGAAAAAGGCAGACGATACATTGGAGTTGTCACACTGTTTGCAAGAAGAATTTTGTTAGAATTTTAACAATCTTCTCCCGAAAAAAGCGCAACACGAAAGGAACCCCCTCCGTAGTTGCGGGTCATTATACAGTCTGACAGTCGATTACTCATAAATTATAGCCCTTTTCCTCATTTTGTGCAAGGATGACATGACCGGTAAAATTAACAGTTTTTGTACAGATGATTTGTAAAAAACAGCAAAACGACGGAGCCGAGGGAGATTGCCCGAAAAAAGAAGCCCGCCCCCCAAAAACAGGGGCGGGCAAATTGGAAAAATCTTACTTTTTGCTGTAATCGTAGAAACCCTTGCCGGTCTTGCGGCCCAGCAGACCGCCGCGAACCATCTTCTTGAGCAGATAGGTGGGACGATACTTGGAGTCGCCGAACTCGGTATACAGAGTCTCCATAATGGCCAGACAGACATCCAGACCGATGAAGTCGCCCAGAGCCAGGGGGCCCATGGGGTGGTTGGCGCCCAGCATCATGGACTTGTCGATGTCCTCCACGGAGGCAGCGCTGGTCTCTACCAGACCGATGGCGTCGTTGATCATGGGGATCAGCAGCTTGTTGACCACGAAACCGGGAGACTCCTTGACCTCAACGGGATCCTTGCCCAGATCCTTGGACAGGTTGTAAGTAAACTCGAAGACCTCATCGGGGGTGTTGATGCCGCGGATGATCTCCACCAGCTTCATGCTGGGCACGGGGTTGAAGAAGTGCATACCGATCAGGGGATGCTTCAGACCATAAGCCATGTCGGTGATGGGCAGAGAAGAGGTGTTGGAGGCGAAGATTGCTTCGGGCTTGCACATTTCGTCCAGTTCCTTCAGCAGGGTCTTCTTGGTGGCCATATCCTCCTTGACGCACTCGATGACCAGATCGGCATCGGCGGCGGCGGGCTTCTCTTCCACCAGAATATTGGCCAGCAGAGCGTCTACGGTCTCCTGAGTCATCTTGCCCTTGGCGACGCGCTTGCCCAGATTGGCGGCCAGCTTATCCTTGTGGCGCTGAGCGGAAGCGACGCTGCTGGCGAAAATATAAGCGGTATGCCCCTTGGAAGCAAAGGTCTGGGCAATGCCGATGCCCATAGTACCGGAACCGAAAATAGCTACCTTCATAGAAAAAACCCTCCTGATATTGTGTGCTGCTCGATTAGCTCATTAGCGAGCTGTTTCTCGATGTGGGATTAGTATACTTGCTTTCACACGATAAATCAAGAGCAAAATAACTAAAATTGCATCATTTTTTGGAGAATGTCCGAATTTTTCGCCCACCCCATAGGTAAATAATTATGAGTCAACTACTGATTTTGCTTATATTGCGGAAAAATCAAAGCAGACACTGCCCGTTGATCTCCAGACGAAAGCGCAGCTTCAGGAATTCCGCGGCCTTCCGACAGAGGATCATGCGCTGCAGGAAGATCTCGAAATAGTCCATCACGGCGCAGACCTCGGTGTTGATGGTCAGGGAGAGGGTAATGATGTCCTCTTTTTCGGTGTCGATGAGCACCTCGGAGCGCTCGACTGCGTAGTTGACCCGGTCGTGAATGTCGAAGGAGGCGAAGTCGCTGTTGCGTACACGGCTGCGGCGCACATCGGTCTTGTCGCCCAGGATGACGGCTGCGGCCACGGCATTGACAGGGAAGGCCGTGGGGTCGTCATGATGGCCGATGGCGGTGATGACGGTGGCGATCTCCTCGGGGGGCATTCCCATGTGATCCAGAATGCGGAAGGCCATGGTGGCGCCGCTCTGAGCGTGGTCGTTGCGGTTGATGACATTGCCGATGTCGTGCATATAGGCGGCGATCTGGGCCAGTTCCACCTCACGGCGGGGGAAATGGAGGCTGGTCAGGATCTGACCCGCCACCTCGGCGCAGCGGCTGACATGGGGGAAGGAATGCTCGGTGTACCCCCGGGCGGTCAGGGAGAGATCGGCCTGGGTAATATAGGTGCGGATCTCGGGGGACTGTTTGACATGATCCAGAGTAATATGCATAATGTTCTCCTTTATTTAATGTATAGGAAATGCGCAGATGCAGGGAAACTGCATCTGCGCATTGGGTGGTTCACATGATGTGTTCCTCCGCGCAGTTGTCCACCACCCGGACGCCCATATCGCCGGGACCGGCAACACGGTGCAGGGCGATGCTCTCCTCGTCGAACTTGGGGCACAGGCGCTGCCGGGGCTCCAGACGAAAATCACAGCCGGGGGGACAGACAGGACGGGGTCTCTTCATCTCACTCACCTCCCGGGCTCAGTTTGCCCGAGAAAAGGGAAGACTATCAGATCTTGTCCAGATCGTAGGGAGTGGTCTGATAGACATAGTAGTTCAGCCAGTTGTTATAGAACAGCTGGGCAGCGGAACGCCAGCGCACAATGGGAGGCTGAGAGGGGTCGTCGTCGGGAAAGTAGTTGGCGGGGACATCAATGTCCAGTCCCTTGTCCACATCGCGGAAGTATTCCCGGGCCAAAGTGTCGGGGTCGTATTCGGGGTGTCCGGTGACGAAGAAGCGGCGGTTGTTCTCGCTCTTAACGGCGAAGACACCGGCCTGCTCGGAAACGGCCAACAGCTCCAGTTCGGGCTGAGCCAGAATGTCCTCCAGATGATTCTCGGTGTAGCGGGAGTGGGGGGCGTAGAAAACATCGTCAAAGCCGCGGAACAGGGGGGACTTGCGCTTGGCCTCGGTGGTAGTGTGGGGGAAGACACCGAAGAGCTTCTTGTCCAGAGAATACTTGGGGATACCGTAGTGGTAGTACAGGCCGGCCTGAGCGCCCCAGCAGATGTGCAGGGTGGAATGGACATGGGTCTTGCTCCACTCCATGATCTCGCACAGCTCGGGCCAGTAGTCCACATCGGTGAAGTCCAGATTTTCCACGGGAGCGCCGGTGATGATCATACCGTCGTATTTACGGTGTTTGATCTTGTCAAAGGTGGTATAGAAAGAACTCAGATGCCCTGCGTCGGTGTTCTGAGAGGTATGGCTGGCGGTCTGCAACAGCTCTACCTCCACCTGCAGGGGGGAGTTGGACAGCTTGCGCAGCAACTGAGTTTCGGTGACGATCTTGGTGGGCATCAGGTTCAGAATCAGCAGATTCAAAGGACGCACATCCTGGTGAATGGCGCGATACTCCGTCATAACGAAGATGTTTTCGCCTTCCAGCGTTGCGCGGGCGGGCAGAGAGTCGGGGATCTTGATGGGCATGGACGGGCCTCCTTGTCCTTCTTCCTTATGATATAAATAAGGTATAGTTTACTGTATCAGCGTACCATATTCCGGGGGCTAACGCAAGACAGAAAACTTTTTGAAAAAAGTGAAAAAAGGTGTTGACAAAGGGTGGACGGTGTGGTATTCTAGCAAAGCTGTCGCCGAGACAGCGGCACAACTGAAAAGCAGCGAATGAGGGAACGAAAAAGTTTGAAAAAACTTGAAAAAAGTTCTTGACAAAGCGAGTAAGAAGTGCTAAACTTTAAAACCGCCGCA
>JAZQVX010000191.1:0-2842 GCA_045632045.1 Lawsonibacter sp. | reverse complement strand
GTGCATCGGCGGCGCTGTGGGCAACATGGTCTGCATCAACAACCATGTCGCTGCCTGTGCCACCATCGGCACCACCGGCCGCGAGGGCAAGCTCATCAAGATCAACACCATTCCCATGGTTGTCTACACCCTGATGACGGTCGCCGTGATCTGGTGTGCCATGACCTTCGGCTGGTACTAATCAGATAAAAAGAGTTGCGCACTCATTTGAGTGCGCAACTTTTTTGACGCGACAGGAGGCCCGGACTGTGCTAGAATGATCCCAGAGAGGATGTGGTCAGCATGATCTACAATGGCGTCACCGAATATCTGCTGCAATGGTGTGTAGAGAGGCGGGAAGAATATTTCAGGCGGAACCTGGAGGAGCGGGCCGATACCGGGCGGAGTCTGCTGTTTGTGAAACGGTTTTTCTTTGACGAAATGACCTATAAGGTCTTATATCTGGTGGATCGGGATTTTCCGGATTTCGGGGATTATCAGGCGGCGGTCCGGGAGTTGATCCCCCTGCGCAAAAGCTATGTGCTGGAGCACGAAAAGGACCCAGAGACCCTGGCGTTGCTTCTGAAAGCGGAGCAGGAGTGCCGGGACTATGCGGACTGCCTGCGGGAAACGGACTGGGCCCCGACGAAGTGCTACTGCCGTGCGATTTTCGGTGAAGAACGGGAGCGGCTGGAATATGCCATCCTGAACAAATGGAATTACTGCGTCGAATACTGGTACCCTCTGGTGGGAAGCCCGACGGGAGAAACGCTCTTTTTGAATGTGGAGTATTTAGAACCCTATTGGGACAGGCTGTGCGCTCTGACGGGTCTGCCGGGGGCGCGGCTGTATGAATATGGAGAGAGCTGTTATGAGGACGGTCAGATTCTGGAGGTGGACGTGATGGAATCCTATGGGGGCACTGAATGCGCATACCTGCCCAAGGACCTGAGCTGGATCATCTATTTCTCCCACGAGGACACCGTGACCTTCGCAGGAAGCATCCTCAGCGCAGTGAAAGACCTCCTCGCAGACGAGCGGGAGCATTGGAACAAGTGGAATTGAAATAAGCCCTGCACCAAACGGTGCAGGGCTTTGCGTCAGTTCGTGTCAATGGATTTTGTGCAGATACAGTATCGGCTTTCCGCGGCCTTCATGGGGTCGGTCAGCTCGGAATCCCAATCGGTGGTCTCATGGGTAAAGGCGATGAACCAGGTCATGTCCCGGTCGGTCACATACACCTCGTAGGGGAGTACGCGGTTGGGGTTGTACATATTCTGCTCCGCAAGGCGGTATTCCCCGAACCATTCCGCCTCAAGGAGGTCCGCCAGTTCAGCCCCATCGCACACGGCGGCGAAATCGGTGTGGTGCTCCCCTTCGTGGAACAGGCGGGGCCTGGAAAGGTGGTCCGGGGCCTCAGACAGGAAGAGGACGGGCTCCTGAAGGGAGCGCAGAACAGCCAGGGCCTCCCGGAAGGACACACTGGGGAAGGCGGGGGACATCCGGTCCCACATGTATGCCTGGCTGTACCAGTTCCGGTCGATGGTGTGGCCCTTGTCTGCCAGCTCTGCGATCCAGTCTGCATGGGTTGCCTGGAATTCTTCCCAGGTCATGACGAAACGCTCAAAAAACCGGGCGCGGAGCTCGGCGGCGTTGTCCAGGAAAGTAAGCTTCATGTTGGTTCCTCCTTTTATCGAATTCGCAGTTCCCAGAAGGCCACGGCGGCGGCCCCCGCCACATTCAGGGAGTCCACCCCATGGGACATGGGGATCTTCACGGTGTAGTCGCAGGCGGCGATGACGCTGTCCTTCAGGCCGTCCCCCTCGCTGCCCAGGACCAGGGCCAGACGGTCCTCAGCGGCCAGGGCGGCATCGTCCACGCTGACGCTCCGGTCCGTCAGGGCCAGGGCGGCGGTCTTGATGCCAAGCTCGCGCAGCTGCTCCGGCCAGTTCTTGTCCAGACGGGTCCAGGGGATCTGGAACACCGTGCCCATGCTCACCCGAACCGCCCGGCGGTGGAGGGGATCACAGCAGGTGGGGGAGAGGAGGATGGCATCCATGTGCAGAGCCGCCGCCGAGCGCAGGATGGCTCCCACATTGGCGGCATCGGCAATGCCGTCCAGCACGGCGATCCGGCGGGCCTTTTCGGTCACTTCCTCCACGGACCGGGGCGCGGGACGACGCATGGCACACAGACAGCCTCTCGTCAGCTCATAGCCCGTCAGTTGGGCCAAGGTTTCCCGGTCGGCGGTGTAGACGGGGGTGTCGGGACAGCGGTCCAGAAGCGCGCCGGACACGCCCTCGATCTGCCGCCGCTCCATGAGAAAGGACACCGGCTCACAGCCGGCATCAAGGGCGTGGCCGATGACCTTGTGGCTTTCCGCGATGAAAAGACCTTCTTCTGGGTTTCGCTTATTCCGAAGCTGTGCTTCGGTGAGACGGAAATATGGCGCAAGACCCGGATGCTCCAGGTCGGTGATCTCGATGATGTTGGGCATGGTGATGCTCCTTTTCTTAATTTGTCTTAAGTATAGCAAAGAACCATTGCCCGTGGCAAGGAAATATTGTATGATAAAGAAAAAAGGAGTGAGCATTATGTCGGAATCCTATTGTCTGAAATCCTGCGCGGAATGCGGCCAATGCACCGGATGCCGTGGCGGAGCCTACGCGGCCCGGTGTGACATCGCAAAATGCTGCCGGGAGAAGAACCACGAAAATTGCGACAGCTGTACCAGAGGCATTACCTGTCCCACCCGTTCGTTCCGGGACATGATGCCTCAGAAAATCCACGACCAGGACCGCCGGGAGGCGGAGCGTCTGGCCACCAAGCGGGCCAACGCCGGTGTGATGGCGAAATGGGTCTC
>JAZQVX010000190.1:0-3072 GCA_045632045.1 Lawsonibacter sp. | reverse complement strand
AGCCTTGGCGGGGGTGCGGTTGGCCAGCAGGATCTCCGGGCCCTGCCCCGCCACTGCCGCGGCGATGGCTGCGCCCATATTGCCTGTGCCGATGAAACCGATCTTTCGGAACATAAGGGTACCTCCGTGATACTTTCGTATGATGATATATTATAACACAGCTTTTACAGAATGGGTACGCGATTTTGTCATTTAATGCGATAAATTTTCAGGAAATAAAAAATCCCGCCCTTGGCGGGATCTAACATAGTCCGGGATTTTCGACGACATGTGCGTCGGAAATCACACTTCTCGGCCGACAAAGGTGCGAGCACCGCGAGTGCGCTGCAGGCGGCCGCTTTCTCGCCCAAATGCTTGTCATTTGGGCGAAGGCACGACAAAACCCGGACGGTGCTCCTTCCGTCCGGGTTTTATCATTTTGAAAAAGAGGATTAGAATGAAACGAACTGTCTCTTGCAACCCCTATGCTACCCCAAACATGTTAACATTTCCACCATCAATTGTTACATAATTGTTAGGTAATTGGGCACAATTACCAAATAGATGCCGGAGAAAATAGGAAGAGCGCCGATGCTCCCGAACATCGGCGCTCTTAAAAAGAAAAGAGGATGAAATGAAAAAGAAAAAGTACACTTGCTCTTGCGAGTATTACTATATCCCAGAGTTATTACAAAAGTTCACGCCAATTGTTAAAAAAGTTTTAAATATCATCGTAAATTTCGGAAAAATTCCTGCAGCTGCTCCTCGCACTCCCCTTCCATGGGGCCGCGGTAGATGCGGGGATGGTGGTTAAAGCGCTCCTCAAAGAGGTTCAGCACGGAGCCGCAGCAGCCCATCTTCTCCTCCCGGGCGGCGTAATGCACCGCCTCGATGCGGGAGTTAATGATGCCCCCGGCGCACATGGGGCAGGGCTCCAGGGTGACATAGAGGGTACAGCCGTGGAGCCGCCATGAGCCGGTTTTCTCGCAGGCCTGACGGATAGCCTCCAGCTCGGCGTGGGCGGTGGCGTCGCCCCCCAGCTCCCGGCGG
Source organism: Lawsonibacter sp. (assembly GCA_045632045.1). GTDB lineage: Bacteria > Bacillota > Clostridia > Oscillospirales > Oscillospiraceae > Lawsonibacter. Next base: position 2,043 of record JAZQVX010000190.1, on the reverse strand, counting down.
TTGCGGCCCTCACCGATGATCTCTCCGTCCCTGACGATGACACAGCCCACGGGGACATCGCCGTGACCGGCGGCCTGTGCGGCCAGTTCAAAGGCCCGACGCATATAGGTTTTGTGATCCATAAGGGCACCACCTTTCGTTAAGGATAGTGTAGCGGAAAACGGTGGGGATTGCAAGTAGGGGGTAAATGTGGCCCCCTTGTGTAAAGGGGGCTCCGCGAAGCGGTGGGGGATTGTCAACCCCTCCGACCTCACTTCGTTCGGCCACCTCCCCTTACACAGGGGAGGCTTTTCGCCCTCTCCGCCACCCCCAGAGGGGGAGGCAAGTTTCCTGCGGCATTGGGGGTAGGGGCCGATGCCCCCATCGGCCCATGGGCGGGTGAGGACACCCGCCCCTACATACCATCCCCTGTCGAACGCAGCAAGACCGAGAGCGTAAAACCCCCGGCGCTTGCGCGCCGGGGGTTTCTTTCACTGATAATATCCGACCGTATCGTGGTGGGCGATGTCATAGGCTCCGCCCAGATCGTAATAGCGCTCCAGCGCGGCCATGGTGCGCTCTGCCTTGGGGGTCAGCGTGACGGTCATGGACCAGTTCCAGTAGTAGTCACTGGCTGCGGTGGAGGAGGCGTACTCCTTATCCACCACGACCCGCTCATAGTAGAGGTCCTCCTCGTCGGCCTGGCTCTTGGGCATGAGGAAGCGCAGGTTCAGGTCGGTGCGGTATGTCTCCGACTGACGGACTTCATCGTCGAAGAGATAGCGCACACCCAGATTGCCGGCGGCGAAGTCATACTGGACGGCCTCCCAGATCTCCTCGGCACCCTCCAACTGCTCCACCGAGTCAAATCGGCCGCTGGCATAGACCACATCCTGCAGCTCGGTGCAGACGATCTTGCCCGTCCGTGCCTGATCCAGATTATAGGCCATCTCCACAACCTCAGGCTCATTCAGGAACCGGTCGAGGATCCAGGTGGTAGAGGTGGGAGAATCGATTTCATCCTGTGATAGACGAATCCAACTATACTGTTTGCGATAGCTTCTTCCGTCAATGAGGTAGACCAGTTCGACGCTCATCATGTGATCGCCGTAGTCGTCGCCGTAGCGCTGATAGTCGGCGAGGATGGACTCGTGCAGGGCCACGATCTTCTCCACCTGCGCGGGGTCGGTGATGTCCTCGTTGAAGTAGGCGCCGTCGTCCAGGGGGAAGGTGTTGTTCATATAGACCTGCACGGACTCCACCTCGTCGGCATCGGGCACCCATGTCTCCACACCGAAGACATCCAGATAGCAGGCGGTGAGGGACAGGGCCATGACCACGGCGGTGACGATACAACCCTTCAGGCTCTTTTTGAACACCCGGAAGGACTTGTGCAGCAGCATCTGTGCGGCGATGTAACCCACCACCGTCCACAGGATGACCCATACGCTCAGCAGCAGCTCCACCCGGTCGTGACCGAAGAAGGCGGCGGTCAGGGTGCCGCCCCACAGACCCACGCAGACGGCCACGCCCACCCGGAAGATGGGGCGCACCACCTTGACGGAAACCACATCGCCGGCAGTCTCGATGTGGCGGCGGCGGTAGACCAGCAGGGCGGCGGCGGTCAGCAGAACACCGGCGACGGCATAGCCCGCCATGATGCCGGGAGAGGCAAAGCCCAGATCCAGCTCCCCGATCTGGGGGACATTCAGCTCGTTGCTCCACAGGTCGTACCAGCTGACCCGGGGCCAGCGGGCGGCCGTATACATGCCGTAGTAGGGGGTCAGCAGTTCCACAAACTTGGGTTCCCCCACGATGGGCCAGCCGCCGTAGAAGAGATTGCGCCCCAGCTCCATAATCAGGGTATACATGGCGATGACAAGGAAATTCAGAATGCCGTAGAAGGCGGGCAGGGCGAAGGCATTGCCGGTGAACTGGGCACAGAACACGGCGAAGGAGTAGAAGAACAGCTCCCCTGCGGTGCGCATCCAGAAGCCGCTCCACAGAGCAGGCAGGGCGATGGCAGACAGCTCCCCGGGCAGGGCGGTGAAGATCACCAGCGTG
>JAZQVX010000189.1:0-2864 GCA_045632045.1 Lawsonibacter sp. | reverse complement strand
CCCTTTCCCCATGGGGTCAAATCCACGATAGGTGATGGTGCGCACACCGGCTTCTTTTCCCTCCTCATAGGAGGTAACGGTCACGATACATTCATACTCATAATCCAAACCCAAGGCGTTACGCACATTATAGTTTGTCAGGAAAAAGGTTTTGGGCTTCACGACGAACCGCATCGTTTCCTCTTCTTCCCCAACCGCTTTCCCGGTGTATTCTTCCCCATGCAGGATTTCCAGCTCAGCCCTCAGGTCTGCGATCGCAGACGCACTGCTTCTATGGCCGAGCCCCACCCATGAAGTCACGATAAATGCCACCAAACACAGAACGGTAATCACGCTGAGTTTCTTTTCCACAGTTTTCACCTCCGACATATCTTTTTACATATTATATCATGCTCCGCACTCCTCCACAACATAGAAGTTTGCGTTTCCCCCCTTGACAACCCTGCTTTTACGCGCTAAAATGTCACCTAAGAAAAGCGATGAAGGGAATAAAGACGGAAGAACACCATCTTCAGACAGCCGGTGGTTGATGCGAACCGGTGTTGGCTCTTTCGTGTATAACTGGTCCCCGAGCAGTCCGCCCGAACCGATGCAGTAGAGCGGAACGAATCAGCCCCGTTATCGGCTGCAGCCTTGTCAGAGGCTTTGAGCGCCCCCGGGTGACCGGCGGGCGGAAACCAGGGTGGTACCGCGTGATTTCTACACGCCCCTGACTTATTGTCAGGGGCGTTTTTTATATCCCCCTGAACAACTTCTATGGAGGATTGATTTGATATGAAACCCGGATTCCAGAAGTACATCCCCTTCCAGCCCCAGCCTATCGAGAACCGCACCTGGCCCAACAACACCATCACCAAGGCTCCCATCTGGTGCAGCGTCGACCTGCGCGACGGCAATCAGGCTCTGGTCGATCCCATGAACCTGCAGGAGAAGCTGGAATACTTCCACGCCCTTGTGGACATGGGCATCAAGGAGATCGAGATCGGGTTCCCCTCCGCCAGCGAAACTGACTATACCATCTGCCGCGAGCTCATCGAGGGCGGCCACATCCCCGACGATGTGACCATTCAGGTCCTGGTGCAGGCCCGAGAGCATCTGATCCGAAAGACCTTCGAAGCTATTCAGGGCGCCAAGAATGTCATCCTCCACTTCTATAACTCCACCTCCACCCTCCAGCGCAAGGTGGTGTTCAAGATGGAGATGGAGGGCATTACCAAAATCGCCACCGATGCCGCCGATCTGATCTATGAGATGTCCCGCCCCGTCATCGCTCAGGGCATGAATCTGCGCTTTGAGTACTCCCCCGAGTCCTTCATGGGCACCGAGATGGATTACGCCGTAGAGATCTGTCAGGCCGTTCTGGAACGCCTCCACGCCACCCCCGACAACAAGGTCATCCTGAACCTGCCCACCACCGTGGAAAACTGCATGCCCAACCAGTTCGCCGATATGCTGGAGTACTTCTGCCGCAAACTGCCCGGCCGCGACTGTTCCATCATCTCCCTCCACCCCCACAACGACCGCGGCTGCGGCGTTGCCACCGCCGAGATGGGTCTGCTGGCCGGCGCCGAGCGCGTTGAGGCCACCCTCTTCGGCAACGGCGAGCGCACCGGCAATGTGGACATCGTCACCCTGGCCGGCAACATGTATACTCAGGGCGTTGACCCCGAGGTGGACATCAGCAACATCAATAAGCTCAAGGAGATGTTCGAGCGCTGCACCAAGATGCCCGTGGGCGACCGCCAGCCCTATGTGGGAAAGCTGGTCTTCACCGCCTTCTCCGGCAGCCATCAGGACGCCATCAACAAGGGCGTCCAGTACATGAAGGACTCCGGCACCGAGTATTGGGAGATCCCCTATCTGCCCATCGACCCCGCCGATGTGGGCCGCGAGTATGAGCCCATCATCCGCATCAACTCCCAGTCCGGCAAGGGCGGCGCCGCCTATATCATGGAACACAACTACGGCTACGATCTGCCCAAGGCCATGCATCCCGAGTTCGGCGCTGTCGTCCAGCAGGAGACCGATGCCGTGGGTAAGGAGATCGCTCCCGAGCGCATTCTGGAGCTGTTCCAGCAGGAGTATGTGGAGGCCAAGGCACCTTACAAGATGCTCAAGCACGCTTTCCAGGAGCACACCGACGAGGCCGGCCACTCCATCGTCACCTTCTGGGGCACCCTGCAGCACACCGACACCATCTTCAAGGTCAGCGGCGAGGGCAACGGCCCCATCGACGCCTTCTTCAACGCCATCAAGGGCGAGAAGATGGCCCACTTCACCTTCCTGGACTACGCCTCCCACGCCATCACCGACGGCTCCGACTCTCAGTCTGCCGCCTATGTCCTGCTCAAGGACAACCGCGACGGCAAGCTGTACTGGGGTGTCGGCCTGTCCCACAACATCAATCTGGCTCCCCTGCGCGCCATTCTCTCTGCCATCAACCGCGCCAAGCGCTTCTCCAAGATGCAGAAGAAGAACGCCTTCGAATAAGCCCTTTTCCCCTCCCCGGTACGAACTTTCGTACCGGGGATTTTTCTCTTGATTCCCCTCATAAAATTCTTTGTTTTCATACCGTTAAGAATGGCCGTTTTTCCTTGACGGCGCTTTCCACTTTTTGTATAATGACATACTGTCACATGACAATTTGTCACAACTCCAAAAAGGAGGTATTTTTTTGCCATCGGATACCTTTTTCCGACTGCCCGAATCCAAGCGGGAGCGGCTGATGGATGCCGCGTGGGAGGAGTTCACCACCGTGCGATGCTCCGACGCGTCCATCAATAAGATCATCCGCTCCGCCGGAATTCCCCGGGGCAGTTTTTATCAGTATTTCGCCGACAAGGACGACCTGTTTCTCTACCTTG
>JAZQVX010000188.1:0-1602 GCA_045632045.1 Lawsonibacter sp. | reverse complement strand
GTGGATGCAAACAGCTCCCGGATGTCGTTAAACAGGTTGGTATAGGTGGCGGGGTTGGAGCGGGGGGTGCGGCCGATGGGACTCTGGTCGATGGAGATGACCTTGTCCAGGAACTCCTCGCCCTCAATGCGCTCGTGCTTGCCGGCGCGGGTCTTGGTGCGGTTGAGGTCGGCACCCAGTTTCTTGAACAAAATCTCGTTGACCAGAGAGGATTTTCCGCTGCCGGACACACCGGTGACGCAGGTGAAGGTGCCCAGAGGGAACTCCACATCAATGTTGCGCAGGTTGTGCTCCTTCGCTCCCACCACTTTGAGGTAATGTCCATTCCCTTTACGGCGCTTAGTGGGAACGGGAATTTTCCGCCGTCCGGTGAGGTAATCGGCGGTGAGGGAACCCTCACAGGCCATGACCTCCTCGGGAGTACCGGCGGTGACTACTTTACCGCCATTGATGCCGGCGCCGGGGCCGATGTCCACGATATAGTCGGCCTCCCGCATGGTGTCCTCGTCGTGTTCCACCACCACGAGGGTGTTGCCCAGATCCCGCAGTTGCTTCAGAGTTGCCAGCAGCTTGTCGTTGTCCCGCTGGTGCAGACCGATGGAGGGCTCGTCCAGAATATACAAGACGCCCATCAGGGAGGAGCCGATCTGGGTGGCCAGACGGATGCGCTGGCTCTCGCCGCCGGAGAGGGATGCCGCGCCCCGGCTCAGGGTCAGATACTGCAGACCAACAGAGCTGAGGAAGCCCAGTCGGCTGCGGATCTCCTTTAAAATCTGCTCGGCGATCATCATCTGGGTGTCGGACAGTTCCAGCTTGGACACGAAGTCCAGCGCCTCGGTGACGCTCTTCTGGCAGAAGGCGTCGATGTCCAGCCCGCCCACGGTGACGGCGAGGGACTCCGCCTTCAGACGGCGGCCCTGACAGGTGGGACAGGGGCACTCGGACATGCACTCCTCCAGCTCCCGCTTGACGGCGTCGGACTGAGTCTCCCGATAGCGGCGCTCCAGATTGTTGACGATGCCCTCGAAGGGCTGGTACAGGACGCCCTGCCCACGGGGCTGGTCATAGTGGAGGGTCAGCTTGTCCCCGTTGGTGCCGTAGAGGATGACATTGATGACCTCGGGGGGCAGATCCTTCACGGGGGCGTTGAGCTTGAACTTGTACTTCTTGGCCAGCGCCTCGAAGTACATCCGGGAGATGCCGTCGGAGTTGATGCTGTTCCAGCCGGAGGCGGTGATGGCGCCCTCGATGATGGACAAATTCTTATTTGGGATGACCATGTCGGGGTCCAGCTTCATCTGGGAGCCCAGACCGGTACAGGTGGGACAGGCACCGAAGGGGTTATTGAAGGAGAACATACGGGGGGTCAGCTCCTCGATGGAGATGCCGCAGTCCTCGCAGGCGTAGTTCTGGGAGAAGAGGATGTCCCGGTCCTCCCCCACCACATGGATGACCACCAGACCCCCGGAGAGGTTGGCGGCGATCTCCACGCTGTCGGTGAGGCGGCGGGCAATGTCCTCCCGGATGACCAGTCGGTCCACCACCACCTCGATGTCGTGCTTTTTGTTCTTTTCGGGTTTGATCTCCTCGCTGAGATCGTAG
>JAZQVX010000187.1:0-1989 GCA_045632045.1 Lawsonibacter sp. | reverse complement strand
GGAGGCCTGCCACCCCCCCCTGCGCGACATCTTCATCAAATAAGGATATATCTCATATCTCATATCTCATATCTCTTATCTCAACCGAGGTGTTTCCATGAAACATACACTCAACGACTATCTCGCCCTGCTGGAGCAGGAGGGCCTCATCACCTCCCTCCCCGCCGGTCTGGACCGGGAGCAGGAGATCGCGCTGGTGTCCTATGACTCCCGCACCGTCGTCCCCGGCACCCTCTTCATCTGCAAGGGCGCCCACTTCAGGGCCGACTTCCTCGCCATGGCCAAGGACAAGGGCGCCGTGGCCTATATCTCCCTGACCCCCTATCCCGAGGTGGATCTGCCCTGTATTCTGGTCAGCGATATGCGCCGCACCATCGCCCCTCTGGCCGATCTGTGCTATGACCACCCCTCCCGGAAGCTGAATGTCATCGGCATCACCGGTACAAAGGGTAAATCTTCCACCACTTATTACCTGAAGTATATCCTCGACGCCTATCAGGAGGGAGAAAAGCAGCCCGAGAGCGGCGTTATCTCCTCCATCGACACCTATGACGGCGTGGAGCGCTTCGAGTCCCACCTCACCACGCCCGAGCCTCTGGATCTCCAGCGCCACTTCGGCAACGCCGTGTCCACCGGGATGAACTACCTCACCATGGAGGTATCCAGTCAGGCCCTGAAGTATCACCGCACCCTGTGTACCGAGTTCGCCGCCGCCTGCTTTCTGAACATCGGCACCGACCACATCTCCCCCATTGAGCATCCCGACTTCGAGGACTACTTCTCCTCCAAGCTGAAAATTTTCGCTCAGGCCAGAATCTGCTGCGTCAATCTGGACTGCGACCACGCCGACGAGATCCTCAAGGCCGCGCAGGACTCCGGCAAGCCCGTCTATACCTTCTCTCAAAAGGACGACACCGCCGATGTCTACGCCTCCGGCGTGCGCAAGCGGGGCAACGACATCCTCTTCCGGGTGAGAACCGCCCGCTATCTGCGTGAGTTCCGCCTGACCATGCCCGGTCTGTTCAATGTGGAGAACGCGCTGGCCGCCATCGCCGTGTGCGAGGGTCTGAACATCCCCGAGCGCTATATCTATGTGGGTCTGATGAAGGCCCGGGTCCCCGGCCGCATGGAGGTCTATTCCAACGCCGACGACACCGTCACCGCCATCGTGGACTACGACCACAACCGCATGAGCTTCGAAACTCTCTTCCGCTCCGTCAAGGCGGAGTACCCCGGCCGCCGCATCGTCACCGTCTTCGGCTGCCCCGGCAAGAAGGCGCTGGACCGCCGCCGTGATCTGGGCGAGATCTCGGGCGCTTACTCCGATCTGGTGGTGCTGACCGAGGAGGACTCCGGCGAGGAGGACACCCTGTCCATCTGCCGCGAGATCGCCGGTCATGTGGCGGCTCAGGGCTGTGACTACTCCATCGAGCCCAACCGCGGTGAGGCCATCCGTCAGGCCATTCTGGGCTGCAGCGAGCCCTCCATCCTCCTCATCACCGGCAAGGGCGCCGAAACCCGCCAGAAGCGCGGCACCGAGTATATCGAAACCCCCTCCGATGTGGACTATGTCCACACCTATCTGCAGGAATACGACCTGGCCCACGGACTGGACGGCATGGAGAAGGTGCGCAACCTCCTCTCCATCCTCCCCATCCTCAAGCGCCACGAGGGTCAGACCGTGGTCATCAAGTACGGCGGCTCCGCCATCGGCGCCGATGCCGACAGCGACACCACCCTGCAGGATGTGGCCGCCCTGCGCATGGTAGGTATGCGCGTGGTCCTCGTCCACGGCGGCGGCAAGAACATCACCGCCCTGCTGGATAAAGTCAATGTCCCCACCCGCTTTGAAAACGGCTACCGCGTCACCGACGAGGCCGCTCTGGACTGCGCCGAGCTGGCTCTCTCCGCTCAGGTCAACAAGTCCATCGTCACCGATCTGGCCAATCTGGAGGTCAGAGGCGTGGGCATCTCCGGCAAGGACGGCGG
>JAZQVX010000186.1:0-2380 GCA_045632045.1 Lawsonibacter sp. | reverse complement strand
TTGCCGGTGAACTGGGCACAGAACACGGCGAAGGAGTAGAAGAACAGCTCCCCTGCGGTGCGCATCCAGAAGCCGCTCCACAGAGCAGGCAGGGCGATGGCAGACAGCTCCCCGGGCAGGGCGGTGAAGATCACCAGCGTGGACAGACCGTGCACCACCACCGAGGGCAGCAGGAAGAAGGTCAGACCGGAGAGGTAGTTGGTGACGAACAGGCTCTCCCGCCGCAGGGGCAAAGCGTGCATGGTGGCGGCGGAGCGGTGGTTATACAGATAGCCGAATACCGCCAGCGTCACCACCACGGCGTAACAGGCACCCAGAAACAGGGTAAACTCTCCAAAATCGCTGTTGAGGTTCAGGCAGATGCGCAGGAAACGGTAGATGCCCTCCTGTCCGTCCAGCTGATAGGTGCTCCACATATTGAACAGGTTCAGGGGCATGATGAACAGCCACAGAACGAACCATGCCACCCACAAAGGCCAGAACCGGGACAGGTTCTTCTTATACAGGGTGGGGTTAAAGTACGATGTCGCGAACCGCATAGTCCTCACCTCCCAGTTCGTAAATAAAGATCTCTTCCAGACTCAGGGGCAGTGCCTCCAGCAGAATGGGCTGATAGACCGCCATGCGGGACTTCACCACCGCGGGATTGCCCCGGACGATGAGGGTATAGACCCGGCCCAGACTGCTCTCGTGGAGGACTTCCAGATCGGCGGGCAGGGCGGGCTTCTCCTGGGTGGGGAAGACCACCTGCAGCTTCACCAGATTGTCCTGCAGGTCGCTCAGGGAGCGCTCCAGCAGCACCTTGCCGTGGGACAGGATGCCCACATGGTCACAGACATCCTCCAGCTCCCGGAGATTGTGGGAGGACACCAGCACGGTGGTGCCCCGCTGCTCCACATCGTTCATGAGCAGGGACCAGACCTGACGGCGCTTCACGGGGTCGAGGCCGTCCACCGGCTCATCCAGCACCAGCAGATCGGGGTTGCAGCACAGAGCCAACCAGAAGGCGGCCTGCTTCTGCATACCCTTGGACAGGCGGCGGATGGGGCGGTTTTCGTCCACTTCCTCAAAGGCTTCCCGCAGGGCGTGATAGCGCACGGTGTCAAAGTTGGGATAGATGCCCTTATAGAACTTCATCATGTCCTTTGTGGTGGCGGACATGAAATAATAGAAGTCGTCGGGGATGGAGGCGATGCGCTTTTTCATCTCCGGATTCTCATAGATGGGGGCACCATCCATGGTGATCTCGCCGCAGTCCGGGCGGTAAACGCCGGTAATGTGGCGGATAATGGTGGATTTACCGGCGCCATTAGGGCCAACGAGGCCGTATACGCTGCCCTTTTCCACCGTCATGTTCAGACCGTTCAGGGCGCGGAAGCCGTCAAAGGTCTTGGTGACATTTCTCACTTCAAGCATGATCGTTTCCTCCTTCCTCTGTTTCCATGCGCTTGATGAGTTCCTCTCTTGTCACGCCGAGGAAGCGCAGTTCCTTCACAGCCGCGTCCAGCTGTTTGAACAGTTCCTCCTTGCGTCCGTCGTCCACCTCCCGGCGGGGGGCCACAAAGCTGCCCTTGCCGCCGATGGAATAGACATAGCCCTCCCGCTCCAGCGCCTCATAGGCCCGCTGGATGGTGTTGGGGTTGATGGCAAGCTGTGAGGCCAGCGCCCGCACCGAGGGGAGTTTCTCTCCCTCCCGCAGTACACCGGACACCATCAGCCTGCGCAGACCGTCCTGCACCTGTTCATAAATGGGGCGGCTGTCCCGATAATCCAACAGGATCATAGGCTCATGCCTCCTTTCGTGAGTTGTTGTCGCTTTGCAGGGGCGGGCCTCTGTGCCCGCCCGTCGTATTCCGGGCCGGCACGGAGACCGGCCCCTACCTCTTTGCCCTCTCAGTCACCTTCGGTGACAGCTCTCCCAGAGGAGAGCCAAGGATTGCTCTGCTTCAATCGCAGAATCCTTGCCTCCCCCTTTGGGGGAGGTGGCACGGCGCAAGCCGTGACGGAGAGGGTTATTTGCAAACCGTATTAACCGTCTTAGTACAGTTATAAAATAACACGCCCCCTCTCCCCTGTCAACCGCCTTCCACAATTCTTCATGAAATGTTCATAATTCATATTTCCCCGCCCGGGGGCATAGGGTGATAGGGACACCGAAGAAGGAAGTGGTTTACATGTGGGACAAGGAGGCAAAACGCCTGAAAACAGCCGCCCGGCGAGGGGTGGCGCTGGGGTTGGCGCTGGCGGGACTGTGGGCGGCAGGCCTCACCGCCGACCCGGAGGGCCTTTTAAGCGAACTGAGCCAACGCCCCGGGCTGGGAATAAAGCTCCTCTCTCTGGAGCTGGGATTTGAACAGCCCCGGGAGGATCAGCCGGTACT
>JAZQVX010000185.1:0-4273 GCA_045632045.1 Lawsonibacter sp. | reverse complement strand
AAGAAGCTGTCCAAGATCATGGGCGGCAAGGGCAAGGTCATGCTGCTGATCCTGGCCTTCATCTCCTGCTTCTCCCAGAACCTGATCCCCGTTCATATCGCCTTCATTCCCATCCTGGTTCCCCCCCTGCTGAGCCTGATGAATGAGATGAAGATCGACCGCCGCGGCGCTGCTTGTGCTCTGGCTTTCGGTCTGAAGGCTCCCTACATCTCCATCCCCTTCGGCTTCGGTGCCATCTTCATGGGCATCATCGCTGACAACATGACCACCAACGGCATGGAAATCACCGTCGCTGAGGTTGCCAAGTACAACTGGCTGCTGGGCGTTTGCATGCTGGTCGGTCTGTTCCTGGCTGTGTTTGTCACCTATGCCAAGCCCCGTGAGTACAAGAACCTGGCTGTCAACACCGAGGAGTCCGACGCTATCACCTCCGACAAGCTGACCATGGCTCACTATGTGACCCTGCTGGCTATCGTTGTCGTCGTTGTCGTCGAGTCCAAGATCGGCCTGCTGTCCCTGTCCGCTACCATCGGTCTGCTGATCATGTTCATCGGCCAGGCTGTTAAGTGGAACAAGATCGACGAGCAGTTCGAGGGCGGCGTTAAGATCATGGGTCTGATCGCCATCATCATGCTGGTCGCCGGCGGTTACGCTGATGTTATGAAGGCTACCAACTCTGTTGACGCTCTGGTCGAGGCCGCTGTTGGCATGATGGCCGGCTCCAAGATCATTGCTGCCACCATCATCACCCTGATCGGCCTGCTGGTCACCATGGGTATCGGTTCTTCCTTCTCCACCGTCCCCGTCGTTGCTATCATCTATGTCCCCCTGTGCCAGGCTATGGGCTTCAGCCCCGCCGCTACCGCCATTCTGATGTCCGCTGCTGCTGCTCTGGGCGATGCCGGTTCTCCCGCTTCCGACACCACCCTGGGCCCCACCTCCGGTCTGAATGCTGACGGTCAGCACGACCACATCTGGGACACCTGCGTTCCCACCTTCATTCACTACAACATTCCTCTGATGATCGGCGCTATCGTGCTGGCTCAGGTCCTGTAATTGTTGTAACCGCGAAAAGTTGATACTTCCACAAGACGTTATCACAATCGCACAGTAATCCAAAATACTCTAATAAAGTAAAGCATACTGGGACTGGCGGTGCTGAAATGATTTCTACCTTGTCATTTCGCCGTCGGTCCCAGCGCTTCTTTAGCGTACTGCTAAAGGATTAGAAGTACGCAAATACAAATGAAAAGGAGTAATTGTCATGATTCTGAATCCCAAGGCTATTAAGCATGTCGTTGTCGACGGTAACAGCCTGACCCTGGAGTCCTTCGTCGCTGTCGCCCGTTACGGCGCCACCGTCGAGCTGGCTGAGTCCGCTCTGGAGGCTATGAAGAAGTCCCGCGCCCTGGCTGAGAAGATCGCTTCCGAGGGCCGCGTTGCTTACGGTATCACCACCGGTTTCGGTGACTTCCAGCGCGTTGCCGTCTCCAAGGAGATGTCCAACACCCTGTCCACCAACCTGATCATCTCCCACTGTACCGCTATGGGCGAGCCCTATGCTCCTGAGGTTGCCCGTGGTATGCTGCTGCTGCGTGCCAACGCTCTGTGCGTGGGCGTTTCCGGCGTGCGTCCTCTGCTGGTCGAGATGATGCTGGAGATGCTGAACAAGGGCGTCACCCCCATCATCCCCCAGAAGGGCTCCCTGGGTTCCTCCGGTGACCTGGCTCCTCTGGCTCATATGTCCCTGCCCCTGCTGGGCCGCGGCAAGGCTTGGTTCGACGGCGTCGAGATGACCGGTGCTGAGGCTATGGCCAAGGCCGGCATCGCCACCCTGGACACTCTGGTTTCCAAGGAAGGCCTGGGTCTGACCAACGGTACCTGCGCCATGACTTCCGTCGGTTCTCTGGCTCTGTACGACACCATCTGCGCTGCTCAGATGGGCGACGTCATCGGCTCCCTGTCCTTCGAGGGCCTGACCGCTCAGCGCAACGCTTTTGACCCCCGTGTCCACGAGGTTCGTCATCAGATCGGCCAGATCAATGTTGCTGCCAACATGCGCAAGCTGCTGGACGGCTCCGAGATTCTGGACAACGCTCAGGGCGACCGCGTTCAGGACGCTTACGCTCTGCGCTGCGTGCCTCAGCTGCACGGCGCCTGCCGCGATGCCCTGGACTATGTCCTGGACAAGGCTGAGCGCGAGCTGAACGCTGTTACCGATAACCCCCTGATGTTCCTGGAGGACGAGGCCGTTATCTCCGGTGGTAACTTCCACGGTGAGCCCATGGCTATCCCCTTCGACACTCTGGGTATCGCTGCTTCCGAGCTGGCTGACGCTTCCGAGCGCCGTACCGAGCGTATGGTCAACGCTGCTCTGTCCAACGGTCTGACTCCCTTCCTGACCGTCGAGGGCGGTGTCAACTCCGGTTACATGATCGTGCAGTACGCTGCCGCTTCCATGGTTTCCGAGAACAAGATCTATGCTCACCCCGCTTCCGTCGACTCCATCCCCTCCTCCGCCAACCAGGAGGACATCGTCTCCATGGGTACCACCGCTGCCCGTACCGCCGGCATGATCGTTCAGAACACCCTGGACTGCCTGGCTCTGGAGCTGATGACCGCTTGCCAGGCTATCGACATCCGCCGCAAGCTGAACACTCACGGCCAGGGTATCACCCCCCTGCACCAGGCCATCTATGACAAGGTCCGCGCCGTCGTTCCCTTCTACGATCTGGACCGCGAGATCTGGCCCGAGATCGACGCTGTTAAGAAGATCGTCTACAGCGGCGAGATCCTGGACCTGGTCAAGGAGTACATCCCCGACTTCATCTAATCTTCGCGTAAGCTGAGATAGATAAAAAATCCCCGCCGGATCGGTGATCCGGCGGGGAGTCGAAACAAATCGGACAAAGTATCAGTCTTCCGAGGGAACGGTGTCACGCTGACGCATGTTCTCCAGCACCTTGCGGTAGCCGCCCTTGCCATAGTGCAGCGCGGTGCTGACGCGGGTGATGGTGGCGTTGCTGACAGGGAACTGCTTGCGAACCATTTCGTAGGTGTGTTCCTCATAGAGGAGTTTGGCAACCTGAAGCCGCTGGGCAAAGGTGGTCAGCTCCTGCATCGTGAACAGGTCACCGAAGAAGTTGTAACATTCGTCCAGATCCTCCAGAGAGAGGATCGCCTCGAACAGTTCGTCGAGGATGGGATTGCGATTGTTTGACTGTCGGTTCATGGGAACACTCCTTTGAATCGATATGCGGTAATAACAGAGACATCTGCTGATGCCGCAGTTGGGTAAATCAATGATACATCATTGTAGCATTTTTTTATAAATTGGTCAAGTCCCGCCCCGGCCTCCGCTGGACGAGCGGTTTGACTGGAACTTTTCCTGAAAGGTTTCAGTTCTTTCCCGAAAAAATGAACGACGTTGTAAACTGCATGGGGCATTTTGGTGCCCCCATACAAAATACAAGGTAAAGGGGTAATTAACAATGACTGACATTGAAATTGCACAGGCCCATACTCCTAAGAAGATTACCGAGATCGCTGCCGCTGCCGGCATCGACGAGAAGTATCTGGAGCTGTACGGCAACTACAAGGCTAAGATCGATCCCAAGATGCTGGCCGAGACCGATCGTCCCGACGGCAAGCTGATCCTGGTCACCGCTATCACCCCCACCCCCGCCGGTGAGGGTAAGACCACCACTTCCGTCGGTCTGGCCGACGGTCTGCGCTACATCGGCAAGAAGTCCGCTGTCGCCCTGCGTGAGCCCTCTCTGGGCCCCGTGTTCGGCGTCAAGGGCGGCGCTGCCGGCGGCGGCTACGCTCAGGTCGTCCCCATGGAGGACATCAACCTGCACTTCACCGGTGACTTCCACGCCATCGGCGCTGCCAACAACCTGATGGCTGCCATGATTGACAACCATATCCAGCAGGGTAACGCTCTGGGTATCGATGTCAAGCAGATCACCTGGAAGCGCGCTGTCGATATGAACGATCGTCAGCTGCGTCACATCGTCTGCGGTCTGGGCGGCAAGGCTCAGGGCGTGCCTCGTGAGGACGGCTTCGAGATCACCGTCGCTTCCGAGATCATGGCCACTCTGTGCCTGTCCAACGACATCATGGACCTGAAGGCTCGTCTGGGCCGCATGATCGTGGCTTACAACTACAAGGGTGAGCCCGTCACCGCTGCTGACCTGAAGGCTCACGGCGCTATGACCGCCCTGCTGAAGGACGCCATCAAGCCCAACCTGGTTCAGACTCTGGAGGGTAC
>JAZQVX010000184.1:0-5562 GCA_045632045.1 Lawsonibacter sp. | reverse complement strand
ATCCCGGAGGCCGACATTATCATGGAAACGCGAAAAGGCGTAGCATTAAGCTACGCCCCCGCACAGATCGCTGTATGATCTTTTCCGCAAAAAGAAATGCGGAGTATCATCAAAAGACTTTCAGATCCTTTAATGATACTCCGCATGGTCCGAGTGACGGGATTTGAACCCACGGCCTCATGGACCCGAACCATGCGCGCTACCAACTGCGCTACACCCGGATATCAGCCTGATTATTATAAATTCAAACCTCAATTCTGTCAAGAATAATATTCCATTCTCCCATATCATATACTTTTTCAGACCAAAATTGGTCAAAAAGGGGAGGGGAATACGATGCAAAGACATACTCCGACACATTTCGAAAAAAATCGGAAGAAAGCGGCTCCTGTTAATTGGGAAGTCAGAGAATTAAAGCGGCTCGTCTGGGCACTGCTTCTGTTCCTGACGGTTTTCCTGGGAAAGAAAATCTACCCTGACCGGATGTTGACGGTAGGGGAGGAGGTCATCGCCGTACTTGGGAGCAATATGGAGCTAAACGGCGTGTTCCGGCGCCTTGGAACATGTCTGGAGGAACCAAATGATCTGCTCCATGGAATCGAAACATTCTGTGTCGAGGTATTCGGTGCCCAGCCTGAAGAACAGCAAGCGCAAAGCGCTTTGATACCACCCCAGCTACCCGGAAGCTATGTTGGTCTGCTGTCCACAGAGAATATTACCCATACCGTTTTGTATGCCAAACCACTGCCCGATGCAGAGCCTGAACCATCCGTTCCCACAGTTGGTACTGTTCTCGCCGTTGGAGATGTCCGGGGATTGGAACTTCCGGACGGCTACACCATGGATAAGCTGTCGCTCGGATCCATCGAGCCTGTTGTGCCTGTCTTTGGGGTATTGACTTCCGGGTACGGCTATCGGAATCATCCTATCAGCGGCAAACATCGCTTTCACGGCGGTGTGGATATCGGGGCAGAGGAGGGAACCCCTATCGCGGCATTCGCCGACGGAATGGTGGAGTATGTGGGGGAGGACAACTCCTACGGACTCTATCTGCAAATTGACCACGGCAACGGAGTTAAATCTTTCTATGCCCATTGCCGGGAACTCTGTATTCGTAAGGGGCAGCAGGTGATGGCAGGGGATACCATCGCGCTGGTCGGCTCCACCGGAACTACTACCGGGCCCCATCTGCATTTAGAAGTGAAATGTGAAGGAGTGCGTGTCGATCCCGCCCACTACATGAGTTTTCAATCCATACAGTGAGAGTCGGAAACATTCGCATCAGCAGCGGGTTTTTGCTTCTGTGCAGTTGGCTGCTCTATCGGGACAGCACAGGCATTGTCTGGCAGGGGTTATTTGCCTGTGTTTTACATGAATTCGGTCACTGGGTTGTACTGCGAATCTTCCATACAGATATAAAGGGAATTAACATTACACCTCATGGCGCTAAAATAGAATTTGAAAACATACTATCATATTGGGAGGAGGGTCTTGCCGCCGCCGCGGGGCCTTTTGTCAATCTGACGCTGGCTTTTGTCTGTGGTCGTCTGATGCGCATGCCAGTCTTTGCCGGACTCAATCTGGCGCTGGCTCTTTTCAATCTGCTGCCCATCGGTCCGTTGGACGGGGCGCGGATCATGCACTGTCTGATCGCCCAATTCACGGATGAATCCATTTCTTACCGCTTTCACAGGTGTGTGACATTTTCCTTTACACTGTTTTTCGGGGTTCTTGGTATTATAATCGCCCTGTACGGAGGAAATCTGACGCTGTTTTTCGTGTGTCTTTGGCTGCTCATGGGCGCACCGTCGGAATTTCCAGCAAAATTCGACCAAAAAGAATGGAAATAGGGCTTGTCAGACGATTCGGAAACAGCTAAAATAAAAGGTACGCTTATATTGTGTTGTGGAGGGTACTTATGAACCGTACATTGGAGCACATTCTGCCTAAAGTACAAAAACCCGCCCGGTATACCGGCGGTGAATACAACGCCATCGTCAAGGACAAGAAGTCCGTGGCGGTGCGCTATGCCCTGTGTTTCCCCGACACCTATGAGATCGGCATGTCCAATCTGGGCTGCCGCATTCTGTACGGTGTCATGAATGAGGAGAAGGATGTCTGGTGCGAGCGCTGCTTTGCGCCCTGGGGCGATATGGAAGAGGAGATGCGCCGCGAGGGTCTGCTTCTCTACGGTCTGGAGAGCGGTGATCCCATCTCCGACTTCGACATCATCGGCTTCTCTCTGGGCTATGAGATGGCCTATACCAATGTGCTGAACATGTTGGATCTGGCCGGTCTGCCCCTGCGCAGCAAGGATCGACCCGAGCTGTCCCCTCTGGTGGTGGCCGGCGGCACCTGCTGCTATAACCCCGAGCCCCTGACTCCCTTTGTGGATATGTTTGTTCTGGGCGAGGGCGAGGAGGTCACTCTGGAGTACATCCGCCTGTATCAGCAGGCCAAGCAGGAGGGCTGGAGCAAGGAGGAACTGCTGCTGGAGTGCGCCAAGATCCCCGGCATCTATGTGCCCACCCTGTATGATGTGACCTATCACGAGGATGGCCGCGTGGCCGCCATTACTCCCAAGGACGGCGCTCCCGCCGTGGTGACCAAGCGCATCATTCAGGACATGGATAAGTCTTATTTCCCCGTCAAGACCATCATCCCCTCCACCGAGATCGTTCACGACCGCGTCATGCTGGAGCTGTTCCGCGGCTGTATCCGCGGCTGCCGCTTCTGTCAGGCCGGTTACGCCTATCGTCCCGTCCGTAACCGCAGCCCCAAGCTGCTGGCCGAGTACGGCAAGGCCTCCTGCGAGGATTCCGGTTATCAGGAGATGACCCTGTCCAGTCTGTCCTCCACCGACTATCCCTGTCTGATGGAGCTGTGCGATGAGCTGCTGGATTACTGCGCTCCCCGCGACATCGGTCTGTCCCTGCCTTCTCTGCGCGCCGACACCTTCTCCATGAATCTGATGGAGCGTCTGCAGCGTGTGCGCAAGGGCGGGCTGACCTTCGCTCCCGAGGCCGGCACCCAGCGTCTGCGTGACGCCATCAACAAGAACCTGAAGGAAGAGGATCTGCTGCAGTCCTGCCGCACCGCTTTTGCCGGCGGCTGGAACGGCGTGAAGCTGTACTTCATGCTGGGTCTGCCCACTGAGACCGACGAGGATGTTCTGGCCATCGCAGATCTGGCCCGCAAAGTCTATTTCACCTGGAAGGAGCATGCCTCCAATAAGGCCCGCGGCGTCCGCATCACCGTTTCTACTTCCTGGTTCGTTCCCAAGCCCCATACCGCTTTCCAGTGGGATGCTCAGATCCCTGTCGAGGAGTATCAGCGCCGCGTGAATCTGCTACGCGATGCCCTGAAGAAGGACAAATCCATCACCTACAACTGGCACGATCCCGAAACCAGCTATCTGGAGGCCATCTTCTCCCGCGGCGACCGCCGGCTGGCCGATGTTCTGGAGCACGCCTGGCTCAACGGTGCCAAGTTCGACTCCTGGAGCGAGTATTTCGACTATCAGCGCTGGATGGACTCTCTGGAGGCCTGCGGTCTGAATGGTGATTTCTACGCTCACCGCGTCCGTGAAAAGGACGAGGTGTTCCCCTGGGCCGTGCCCAGCGTGGGTGTGTCCCGCGAATTCCTGTGGCGTGAGCGCGAGCTGTGCTATCAG
This sequence comes from Lawsonibacter sp., assembly GCA_045632045.1. Classification (GTDB taxonomy): domain Bacteria; phylum Bacillota; class Clostridia; order Oscillospirales; family Oscillospiraceae; genus Lawsonibacter. The sequence goes on along the minus strand of JAZQVX010000184.1, from coordinate 1,889 downwards.
TCCGTGACCACTCCCGACTGCCGTACCCGCTGTTCCGGCTGCGGCGCCAACAAAATGCTCTGCGGAGGTGGTCACTGTGGCTGATCGTCTGTTGTTTTCCAAAACCGGCCGCGCCAAGTATATCTCCCATCTGGATCTGATGCGCACCTTCCAGCGCGCATTCTCCCGTGCCGGTATCCAGATCAAGCATACCGAGGGTTTTAACCCCCATCCCTTTGTTTCCATCGCTCTGCCCCTGTCCGTGGGCTACTCCAGCCAGTGCGAAATTCTGGAGTTCGGTCTTGTGGGCGGCGCAAGCTATGAAGAGGTCCCCGCCAAGCTGACCGCCGCCATGCCCGAGGGTATTATCATCCATGAGTGCTATCCCGCCGAGCGCAAGCTGAAGGAACTGGCCGACCTCAACTACATCATGAACTTCGAGTATCCCGGCGGCCGTCCTCAGGAGGCAGAGCCCGCCATGCGTGAGCTGCTGGGCCGTGAGAGTCTTGTGGTGCGCAAGAAGTCCAACAAGTCCAAGAAGGGCTATACCGAGGTGGATCTCATCCCCCTGGTCAAGAGCTTCAGCCTGGAGTGCCAGAGCGACACCATGACTCTGGACGCCGTACTCAGCGCCCAGAATCCCGGTCTGAACCCCGAGCTGCTGCGCGCCGCTTTCTGCGAGTCCTATCCCGAACTCGCTCCCGATTTCGTAACCTTCCATCGCCGTGAGGTGCTGGACGCCGACGGAAAGAGCTTCCGTTGATCACAGAGGAGGTCTATACCATGGAAAAACCCACTCAGTACACCCTGACTGAAGTCGTTACCGACGAAATGACTGCCAAGCGCATCGGCTCTGCCGGTGCCAAGATCCTGTCCACTCCCAACATGCTGGCTCTGATGGAGGGCGCTGCCCTGACTCTGGCCCGCGAGTACCTGGACGAGGGCATGACCACCGTTGGCGTGGAAGCTCATGTCAAGCATCTGGCCTCTACCCCCGTGGGCATGAAGGTCAGCGCCACCGCCACTCTGCGCTCCATCGAGCGCCGCAAGATGTGGTTCGACATCGTCGTTGAGGACGAGAACGGCAAGTGCGGCGAGGGTTCCCACCTGCGCATCATGGTCCAGAACAAGGATCGCAGCAAGAAGGAAGAGAACTAAGTCGAAAGGCTTGCCAAAGAAACGAAAAAGCGCTATAATAGATGCGCTTTTCAACCAAACACACGAGAAGGGAAGATTTTACTATGTCCGGACATTCCAAGTGGCATAATATTCAGAAGACCAAGGGCGCTGCCGATGCCAAGCGTTCTCAGATGTTTACCAAGATCGCCCGCGAGATGATCGTGGCTGTTAAGACCGGCGGCAGCGGTGACCCCGCCAACACCTCCCGCCTGGCTACCGTTATCGCCAAGGCCAAGGCTGCCAACATGCCCAACGATAACATCAAGCGCACCATCGATAAGGCTCTGGGTTCCGGCAATACCGATGCTTACGAGAACGTGACCTACGAAGGCTACGGCCCTTCCGGCGTTGCCATCATTGTCGAAGCTCTGACCGATAACCGCAACCGCACCGCCCCCGAGATCCGCCACCTGCTGGATAAGTACGGCAAGGGTCTGGGCGCCACCGGCTGCGTGTCCTGGTCTTTCGACAAGAAGGGCGTTATCATCATCAACAACGAGGACGAGGAGCTGGACGAGGATACCGTCATGATGGATGCTCTGGAGGCCGGTGCCGAGGATATGCAGGCTGACGAGGCCATCTTCGAGGTTTACACCGATCCCGATGCCTTCACCGAGGTTGTTGCCGCTCTGGAGTCCAAGGGTTACACCTTCCTGGAGGCCGGCGTACAGATGGTTCCCCAGAACTACATCACTCTGACCGACGAGACCGATATCAAGAACATGGAGAAG
>JAZQVX010000183.1:0-4126 GCA_045632045.1 Lawsonibacter sp. | reverse complement strand
GCTGCACCGGGGCAGTTCCCGCCAGGGCGGCAGCCCCCACATTCTTTGCCATGTAGCGAGCCATGTACGCGCCGGAGCGGCCCACCTTGGTGGGATCCTTGCCGGAGAAAGCGCCGCCGCCGTGGGGGGCGGAACCGCCGTAGGTATCCACGATGATCTTACGGCCGGTCAAACCGGAGTCGCCCTGGGGACCACCCACCACAAAGCGGCCGGTGGGGTTGACGTAGATACGGGTCTCTTCGTCCATCAGCTCGGCGGGCAGGATGGGGTTGATGACCAGCTCGATCATATCCTTGCGGATCTGCTCCAGCTCCACCTCGGGGCCGTGCTGGGTGGACAGAACCACGGCGTCGATTCGCTTGGGGGAGTTGTCCTCGTTGTACTCGATGGTGACCTGAGTCTTACCATCGGGACGCAGGTAATCAACCTTGTTCTCCTTGCGGACATTGGTCAGCTGGATGGCCAGCTTGTGAGCCAGAGAGATGGGCAGGGGCATGAGCTCCTCAGTCTCGTCGCAGGCGTAGCCGAACATCATGCCCTGGTCGCCGGCGCCGTGATCCAGCTCGTCGCTGCCGGACTCGCGGGCCTCCAGGCTCTTGTCAACGCCCATGGCGATGTCGGGGGACTGCTCGTCGATGGAGGTCAGAACAGCGCAGGTGTCGCAGTCAAAACCGTACTTGGCGCGGTCGTAGCCGATGTCGCGAACCACCTCACGGGCCAGCTTGGGGATGTCCACATAGCAGGAGGTGGTGATCTCGCCCATGACATGGACCAGACCGGTGGTCACAGTGGTCTCACAGGCCACGCGGGCAGTGGGGTCGGCAGCCAGAATGGCGTCCAGAACGGCGTCGGAGATCTGGTCACAGATCTTATCGGGATGTCCTTCGGTAACGGACTCAGAGGTAAACAGTCGCTTTGCCATAATACATACTTCCTTTCTGTTTGTAGCAGCTGTCGATAACGCTGCTTGGGAGGATGAAAAAACGCTCCGCGCAAGGCGGAGCGTCACACAGTCGGTTCACACCCTCATCTTGCGATACACTACCGCCGGATTTGGCACCTTTCCCCTGCTGGGTAGGTTGCCGTGGTTTCATAGGGCCGGTCCCTCAACCACTCTTGATAAGGCTATTTGGTTTATCGGGGGTATTATAAACACCTTTTCCCCTATTGTCAACGGATTTTTCTTCCATTTTTCTTTTTTGTCAAAAAAACGAACATCCCCGGCTCCGAAGAGCCGGGGATGTGAATTATGTCGGGAAATTAGTGCAGGGAACGGATCTGAGTCAGAGCGGGGTTGACGCCAACCTTCTTGCCATCCTCATAGATGTAGAAGCCCTTGCCGCTCTTGCGACCCAGGAAGCCGGCGATGACCAGCTTGCGCAGCAGCAGGGAGGGGTTGTACTTGTCGCCGTACTCGCCGGCCAGGATGGTCATAACATTCAGCAGGATGTCCAGACCGATCATGTCAGCCAGCTCCAGGGGACCCATGGGGTGGTTGCAGCCCAGCTTCATGCCGTTGTCCACATCCTCGACGGAACCGATGTGGGAACCGACAATGACACAGGCCTCGTTCAGCATGGGCAGCAGGGCGCGGTTGACGATGAAGCCGGGCTTATCGTCGGCCAGGATCAGGGTCTTGCCCATCTTCTCACCGACCTCCTTGATGGAAGTCAGAACATCCTGAGCGGTCAGCAGGCCGAAGATGACCTCGCACAGACGCATCTTGGGCACGGGGGAGAAGAAGTGCATACCGATGACGCGGTCGGGGCGCTTGGTAGCGGCGGCCAGAGCGGTCAGGGAGATGGAAGAGGTGTTGGAAGCGAAGATGGTGTGCTCGGGGCAGACATCCTCCAGCTTCTGGAAGACAGCCTGCTTGGCCTGCAGGTTCTCATAGATAGCCTCGATGACCAGATCGGCATCCTTGGCACCCTCGATGGTGTCGTCCAGAGTCAGGCGAGCCAGAGCGGCCTCGCACTCCTCGGCGGGCATGCGGCCCTTCTCAACATCGCGGCGCATCATCTTCTCGATGTTGTTCTTGGCGCGCTCCAGAGCGGCCATGTTCTGGTCGTTCAGGGTGACGGTGTAACCGGCGGTAACAGCATTCTGGGCGATGCCGCTGCCCATCAGACCGGCACCAACGACAAAAATCTTCTGAATAGCCATAATAAAGTTCCTCTTTTCGTTAAATTTTTCACGGAATAAGGGAAATTGACACTTAAAATACGGTATCTGCTAATTGAGTGTATCTTAGCACAACCGCCCAATTCCGTCTTCGCTTATTTGGTCTGAAACTTTGCATATCTTGACCTTAAAATGCGTTGAGTTCGGCGCTTCCGTCATCGACACCCTTTTCAATGGCACGGACGGCCACCTCGTATCCAAAGTCTTTATTCACCTGAATATAGACCTTATCCCCAACTTTTTTACCCAAAAGGGCTTTTCCCGCAGGGGACTCTTTGCTGATCAGTCCGTTCAGGGGATCCTGCCGGACGGTGGTAACGATCTGCCACACCGCTTCCTCTTCGTCCTCTTCGATCCACAGGGTAATTTTGTCATACAGACCGATGGAATCGGCGTCGGACTTGTCCTCGTAGACCCGGGCGGTTCGGATCATGTTCTCCAGAAAACGGATGCGGCTCTCGTTGCGGTTTTTCTCCCGCTTGGCGGCTTTATACTCGAAATTCTCGCTCAGATCGCCAAAGCCCCGGGCGACCTTCACTTCCTCCAGCAGCTGGGGCCGCAGCTCGATGCGGCGGTAGTCCAGCTCCTTTTTCATCTTGTCCAGATCAATTTGGGTCAGTTCGTTATGCATGGTCGGGATATTCCTTTACTTTGCCATGTGGTAGATGGCCTTGATGTCCTCCAGCTCCAGAACCTTCACAGAGCCGATGGCCCGCTTGCCGAAGAAGGTACACTTCCAGGACAGCTCGTCGATCTGCTCGTTGGTCAGCTCCAGACCCAGCTCGCGGATGTTGGTGGGCATGTCAATGGATCGCAGGAAGTTCTCGAAGGCCTCGATACCGGCCAGCGCCACGGCGGAGGGATCCCCCTCCATCTGCACGCCCATGACATTGCGGGCAAAGCGGGCGAAGCGCTCAGGGGCAGCGGGCATGACATAGCGGCTCCATGCCCCCCAGACGGCAGCCAGACCGGCGCCGTGGGTCACATCGAACATACCGCTCAGCTCATGCTCCAGCTGGTGGCTGGCCCAGTCGCCCACACGGCCGCGGCCGCCGCGGCCGGCACCGGTCAGACCGTTGTGGGAGAGGCTTCCGCACCACATGATGGCGGCGTGGGACTCGTAATCAGTGGGATTGGCGATGGCACGGGGGGCCATCTCCAGAATGGTGCGCATCAGACCTTCGGCCATATAGTCGGTGGGCTCCACGGTTTCACCGCCGGAGAAATAACGCTCGATGGTGTGGTAGAGGATGTCCACGCAGCCGCTGGCGGTCTGGTAGGCAGGAAGGGTATAGGTCAGCTCGGGGTTCATGATGGCGAAACGGGCGCGGGAGAGCTCGTTGTTCACGCCGCGCTTCTTCCAGCCTTCCTCGTTGCTGATGACGGAGGAGTTGCTCATCTCGCTGCCGGCGGCGGCGATGGTCAGCACACAGCCCAGAGGCAGGCAGCCCTGAGGCACGGCCTTGCCCTCGTAGAAATCCCACACATCGCCGTCGTAGCACATGCCGTAGCCGATGGCCTTGGCGGAGTCGATGACACTGCCGCCGCCCACGGCCAGCAGGAAGTCAACTCCCTCAGCCTTGCCCAGCTCGATGCCCTCCCGCACCTTGGACAGGCGGGGGTTGGGCACCACGCCGCCCAGCTCCACATGGGGGATACCGGCCTCGTCCAGAGAGGCCAGCACACGGTCCAGCAGACCGCTGCGCTTCACACTGCCGCCGCCGAAGTGGACCAGCACCTTAGTGCCGCCGTAGGCCTTGACCAGCTGACCGACTTCCTTCTCGCGGTCTTTGCCGAAGACGACCTTTGTGGGGGTATAATACTCAAAATTTACCATAACACACGCCTCCAATGATAGATTGATGTGATGATGCTCTTAAAATCAGGCTTCCCAGCCGGCCAGATAGGCCTTCTGATGCTCGGTCAGGGTATCGATGGCATAGCC
>JAZQVX010000182.1:0-3360 GCA_045632045.1 Lawsonibacter sp. | reverse complement strand
AACAGATGCGCGAGTGGTGGAATTGGTAGACTCGCCGGCTTCAGGTGCCGGTGTTCGCAAGGACGTGCGGGTTCGACTCCCGCCTCGCGCACCAGAAAAACCAGACTGAAAAGTCTGGTTTTTTTGTTTTTCCGCAGTCGGTTGTAAACGATTTGTAAAACATCAGCTTGATAAGGTGACAGCCCGGGCGGCAGAATATATAATGAAGCTGTCACATCGCGAAAGGAAAGGAAATCGCTATGCACAACCGACTTTCCCGCGTCCGGATCGGACTGCGAACCATAAAAACCGTGGTGGCGGTGATCGTCGCCATGGTCATCGTGAACTTTTACGGAGCCTCCCCCTCCAAACTGCTCTTCGCCATGCTGGGCGCGATGGCGGCGGTACAGCCCACATTCAAGGACTCGGTGGAGTCCTGCCAGACTCAGGTCGTAGGCGTCCTCTTCGGCGGTCTGGCGGGCGTGGTGCTGGTGGCCCTGCCCCTGCCCATGGTGCTGTCGGCGGGCATCGGCGTGGCGCTGGTCATCCTGGTCTATAATGCCCTGCGCATCCGCTTTTCCCCCTCTCTGCCCTGTTTCATTGTGGTCATGCTGTGTACCACCCCGGATATTCTGCCCATGGAGTACGCCCTCGGCCGCTTCTGGGACAGCGCCATCGGTCTGGGCGTGGGTATGATCATCAACAGCCTTGTTTTCCCCTATGACAACCGCCGGGAGATCCGTTCCACCATGGAGAGTCTTGACCGGGAGCTGATCCTCTTTCTGGAGGACCTCTTCGACGGGGACGACCACCTTCCCGGTGCCGAGGGAACCGTAGCCCAGATCGATGGGATGGACAAGCAGCTGAAAATCTTCGCCAAGCAGAAGCTGCTCATGCGCCCCAGCCGCCAGAAGCAGGAACTGGAGGCCTTCCGCGCCTATGAGGGCAAGGCCATGCGCCTTGTGGCTCATATGCAGGTGCTGTGCCGCATGGAGCATCTGGGCCGTCTGGACGAGGAGAACCGCCGCCGTCTGGAGCAGGCCGGGGCCAACATCACCGACCGCCGGGAGATGGTGGAGCGCACCGACCGGGACATCGTCACCAACTACCATGTGCAGAAGCTTCTGGAACTGCGCCGGGAGCTGATGGATATTCTGAAGCGGTAAAACAAAAAGGTCTGCCATACGGCAGACCTTTTTCTTATGCCAGAACGAAGAAGTACAGCAGCACCAGTGCGCCCAGTGCGATGCGGTAGATACCGAACACGGAGAAATCGTGGCGGCGGATGTAGTCCATGAGGAACTTGATGACCACAACGGACACCAGAAAGGCCACCACACAGCCCACCAGCAGAATGATGATCTCGCTGCCGGTGAAGGCGAAGCCGAACTTCACAAGCTTGATGAAGCTCAGACCGAACATGACGGGAACGGCCATGAAGAAGGTGAACTCAGCGGCCACGGTGCGGGACACGCCCAGCAGCAGAGCGCCGATGATGGTGGAGCCGGAGCGGGAGGTGCCGGGGATGATGGACAGCACCTGAAACACGCCGATGAGCAGGGCAGTGGTGTAGCTCAGATCCCGCAGACGGGTGACCTTTGGGGTGCGGCCCTTGTTCCAGCGCTCAATGGCGATGAAGGCCACGCCGTAGAGGATGAGGGTGCAGGCGATGACGAGGGGTGTGTGGAAGTGAGCCTCAATGTAGTCGTCGAAGAGCAGTGTCACCACAGCGCCGGGGATGCAGGCCACCACCACCTTGAACCACATGTTCCAGACGGAGTAGCGCAGAACGCTGCGGTTCTTGTCCCGGAACTGGAAGGGCCACATCTTGTTCCAGAACAGCAGCACCACCGCCAGAATGGCGCCAAGCTGGATGACGACGAAGAACATTTCCTTGAACTCGTCCCGGGCGCTGAGGTGGAGGAACTCATCCACCAGAAGCATGTGTCCCGTGCTGCTGATGGGGAGCCATTCGGTGATGCCCTCCACGATGCCCAGAAAAACGACTTTCAAAATCTCAAAGAGATCGATCTGCATGATATGCCTCCTCAAATCAAAGGATATGTTACAGTATAGCGGAGCGGGGGAGAAAATGCAACGAAAAAAGGGTCTGTCCTGTGGGACAGACCCTTTTGTGTTTAATGTTCGCTTCCGCAGCCGCAGCCGCCGGAAGAACAGGTTTTGGCGTAGGGACAGCCGACGCATTTTGCGCCGCTTTTCTTCGCCTTATAGATGTACAGGGCGGCCCCGCCCACGATGAGGGCGATAACGGCCAGAATGATGAGATCGGTCATGGGAGAGTACCTCCTTGTTGATTATTTCTTGGCTGCCAGAGCCTTTTCGTCACCCTTCTTCACCAGAGCGAGGATGATGGCGGCGATGATGCCCACGGCGATGAGGCCGGGGACGAAGCCCGCGCCCACATGGCCCTCGGTGATGAGGGTGCCGATCTGGTAGACGAAGAAGGAAACGGAATAACCGGTGGCAAACTGAAGTGCCACGCCGCCCCAGAACCACTTGCGGTCGTTGATCTCAGAACGCATGGCGCCCAGAGCCGCGAAGCAGGGGGGAGTGAACAGGTTGAACATCAGATAGGCCAGCGCAGCCACCTTGGTGATGGCAAAGACACCGGCCACCTCGGCGCCTGCGCCCTCCATGAGAGCCAGCTCCTCGGTGTCGATGAGGTTCTCCAGACCCACATAGCACACGGCCAGAGTGCCCACCACATTTTCCTTGGCGATGAAGCCGGTGACAGCGGCGGCGGCCAGCTGCCATGCGCCTGCGCCGATGGGGATGAGCAGGATGGCGATGGGGGAGGCGATAGAGGCCAGAATGGAATCCTCAGCGGCCTCGGCGATCTGCAGGTTCCATGCGAAGGACTGCATGATCTGAACGACGGTGTTGCACACCAGAATGATGGTGCCGGCCTTCACGATATAGGACCAGCCGCGGGAGCACATGGACAGGAAAGCGCGCTTGAGAGAGGGGAACTTGTACTCGGGCAGCTCAATGATGAAATAGGACTTCTTGTTCTTGCGGCCTACAATGCGGTTGATGAGCAGCGCGCCCAAGAAGATGATGGCGATGCCGGCGAAGTACATCAGAGTACCCACCCAGGAGGCGTCCTCGAAGAAAGCACCGGCGAACAGGGCGATGACGGGCAGCTTGGCGCCGCAGGGCATGAAGGGGGCCAGCATGGCGGTGGCGCGGCGCTCACGCTCGTTGCGGATGGTGCGGCAGGCCATGCCGCCGGGGATGGCGCAGCCGGTGCCGATGACGAAGGGGATGACGGACTTGCCGGACAGGCCCACCTTCTTGAAGATGGGATCCAGCACCACAGTGGCGCGGGCCATATAGCCGCAGTCCTCCAGCAGGGCGATG
>JAZQVX010000181.1:0-2135 GCA_045632045.1 Lawsonibacter sp. | reverse complement strand
CCCTCGCCGTCCTTGCCGGACAGGCACACGCACCGCCCGCCGCAGCGCTCCATGACGGCCACGCAGGCACGGCGCACACCATCGGGAGTCAGTCCGTCTTCGAAGAAGACCACATCGCCCTTGCCGGTGTAGGTGTCGGCCAGCGCGGCGAAGCGGATCTCCTCCATAGCCATGATGCGGGACTTCAGCGCCTCGTTTTCGCTGAGCAGCCGCTGAGCGGCGGCGGCAGTTTCAAAAATCTTGGCGGAGAGGAGGTTGGAGATCTGGCGGTTCTGTTCCAGCGCCCTGTCCAGATAGCGGAAGGCCCGGTTGCCGCAGACCAGCTCAATGCGCACGCCGTCGCGGAACTTCTGAACGGTGAGCAGCTTGACCAGACCGATCTGACCGCTGCTGGCCACATGGGTACCGCAGCAGGCACAGGTGTCGGCCCCGGGGAAGGAAACGATGCGCACCTGCCCGGTGAGCGCCTTCTTGCTGCGGTATTCCAGCTCCTCCAACTCCTCGGAGGTGGGGAAGGTGATACAAATGGGGTGATCCTCCTGAATGTAGCGGTTGACATCGGCCTCCAGTTCCCGGAGCATCTCCTCTGTGACCATGATGTTCAGGTCGATGGTAATGAGATCGGCGCCCATGTGGAAGCCCACATTGTCACAGCCCCACTTGTTGTGGGCCATGCCGGAAACGATGTGCTCGCCGGAGTGGTTCTGCATGAGGTCGAAGCGGCGCTCCCAGTCGATGCGTCCCTCCACGGAGGAGCCCACTTCCAGTGCGTCCTTGCAGGTGTGGACGATGCGGCCCTCACGCTCGTGGACCTCCAGAACCTCGGTGCCGCCCAGAATGCCGGTGTCATAGGGCTGACCGCCGCCCTCGGGGTAGAAGGCGGTCTGATCCAGAATGATGTCAAAGCCCTTCTTGCCCTGCGCGCAGGACTCGACATGGGCGGTAAATGCAGTCAGAAAGGGATCTCGTTCAAAGAGTTTTTCCATGGTTATGACCTCTCAATGAATATTGTTCTCAACATCATACCATAAACCGGGAGAAATGGCAAATTATCTGGGGAAAAAGCCATAATCATTTTGACAAGGCGGGGCGGTTGTGATAGGATATGGACTGCGCGACGCGCTTTTTATTTTTTGAAACCAAGCTGGTGTGAATTTATATGAGAAAGAACGACTTTTACCAGGGCCTCCGGGACGGTTTTCCCATCTGCCTTGGCTATTTTTCCGTTTCCATGGCCTTTGGTCTGACGGCGGTGCTGTCCGGTCTGCCCCTGTGGTCTGCGGTGCTCATGTCCCTGACCAATCTGACCAGTGCCGGTCAGGTTGCCGGCGCGGGCATCCTCGCCGCCGGCGGCGGCATGGTGGAGCTGGCCATGACCACCATCATCATCAATATGCGCTATTTCCTCATGTCCCTCTCCGTGTCCCAGAAGGTGGAGTCGGACATGTCCCTGCCCAAGCGTATGGGAATCTCCTTCGGCATCACCGACGAGGTCTTTGCCGTTTCCATGCAGCATAAGGGGGCTCTGTCTGCCTCTTACATGGCCGGTCTGATCCTGACTCCTGTCCTTGGCTGGACTGGTGGCACCCTCACCGGCGCTGTGGCCACTTCCTTCATGCCCCAGACCCTGTCCAACGCCATGGGCATCGCCATGTACGGCATGTTCATCGCCATCATCACCCCTCCCGCCCGCAAGGACAAGGCGGTGCTGTTCACTGTTGCTCTGGCCATTGCCGCCAGCTTTGCCTTCAGCTATCTGCCTGTGCTGAATCTGATCTCCGGCGGCTGGGCCATCATCATCATCACCATCGTCGCCAGCGCCGTGGCGGCATGGAAATTCCCCATTGAAGTGGAGGAGGACGCCTGATGAATCTCGGATACCTTATTACCGGTATGGTGGTCATGTCCCTGACCACTTACCTCATCCGCGTGACCCCCATGGTGGTGTTTCGCAAGAAGATCACCAACCGCTTCGTGCGCTCCTTCCTCTATTATGTGCCCTACGCCGTTCTGGCCGCCATGACCTTCCCCGCCATCTTCTCCTGCACCGGCTCTGAACTCAGCGCCATCGTGGGCTGTATCGTGGCTGTGGCTCTGGCATGGTTTGACCGCGGTCTGCTCACCGTTGCCGTGGG
>JAZQVX010000180.1:0-4782 GCA_045632045.1 Lawsonibacter sp. | reverse complement strand
TTGAAGTGGGTCAGCTTGTTGATGTCGAAGATGGCGGGGGACTTGGACATACCGCCCAGATCGAAGGACTCGGCCAGCTCGGTCAGGGAGAAGACCTCCTGCTCGGCCTTGTCGCCGCGGGGGGACCAGCCCAGCAGAGCCACATAGTTCAGAATGGCCTCGGTCAGGAAACCCTGAGCCTTCAGATCCTCGTAGGAGGGGTCGCCGTGGCGCTTGGACATCTTGTTCTGGGCGTCACGCATGACGGGAGAGCAGTGGACATAGGTGGGGATCTCCCAGCCGAAGGATTCGTACAGCAGGTTATACTTGGGGGCGGAGGACAGGTACTCGCTGCCGCGGACCACATGGGTGATGCCCATGAGGTGGTCGTCGATGACATTGGCGAAGTTATAGGTGGGCATGCCGTCGCGCTTGATCAGGACCTGATCGTCCAGAGTCTTGTTCTCCACGGTGATGTCGCCGAAGATGGCGTCGTGGAAGGTGGTGGTGCCCTCAGAGGGGATGCGCTGACGGATAACATAGGGCAGACCGGCATCCAGCTTGGCCTGAACCTCCTCGGCGGTCAGATCGCGGCAGGGGTCGGCGGCGCGGTTGAACTCGCCGGAGTCCTCCTCGGACTCGGTCTTCTCGCAAAAGCAGTAGTAGGCGTGACCCTTGCTCACCAGCAGCTCGGCGTACTTGCCATAGGTATCCTGGCGCTGGGACTGGATGTAGGGGGCAACGGGGCCGCCTACATCGGGACCCTCATCGTGGGTCAGCTTGGTCTCGGCCAGAGTGCGGTAGATGACATCGGTGGCGCCCTCCACCAGACGGCCCTGATCGGTGTCCTCAATGCGCAGGATAAAGGTACCGCCGGCGTTGCGGGCGATCAGCCAGGTGTACAGAGCGGTGCGCAGGTTGCCCACATGCATATAGCCGGTGGGAGAGGGAGCGAAACGGGTGCGGACCTTACCGTGGGGGATCTTGGCCTCCATCTCCTCAAAATACTGCATATCCAGTGCCATAATCTTGTCTCCTTCGTAAACGGCGCAAAAGCGCCGGATTTTATAGTATCACAGTATTGTATTATATTCGATTTTCCCCTGTTTGACAAGGGGGCACAGACAAGATTCCGCCCCACCTCTTCCCTGTTTCTTGTCGGAAATCCCCCGGGTTTTCACGCCATCTTAACGCTCTCTGCCTTGATTCACCCGGCGCGCTGCCGTAAAATAGAGATGAGAACGAATGCTGCTTTTTTCATCCATCCTTCTTTTTCCTCCGCAATCTCCCTCTCTCCTTTCCCCCGCAAGGAAAGGCCCGGACAGATGCGCTCCTCTGACGCATCTGCCCGGGTCTTCTTATTTTCACAATTCATTCACAGTTTATCCTTGATTTCGACACATTCTTTCCGTAAAATAGATGCGTATGCTGGGTATCCTATACCCAAACTTCTGCTTTTGAAAGGAAGCTGTCGAATTGAAAAAGAAATTCTCCCTGCCCAAGACCCGGCTGGGCCGCACCGCACTGTGTCTGCTGATCACAGCTGTATTCGGTCTGGTGTACTTCTATGTTTCCCTGCCCGCCCTGAACCTCCAGAACGAGGCCTTTTACAGCTTTGCCGTCCTGTTGTGTCTGGTCTATCTGGTCTGCGCCTTCCTGCTGTCCGGCCTTCCCCGCGACAATGTCATGCGCACCCCCAAGGAGAAGCTGAAAGACTGGCTTGGGTTCATCAAAAAGCAGTGCCTGCCCGCCGCGCTGGTGCTGGTGGCGCTGATCGCCGTTCAGCTGGTGGGTCAGGTCATCTCCATGCCCATCTTCCGCGCCGCCGCCTACCGTGAGCTGCTCAGCGTGGAGACCGGCAGCTTTACCACCGATGTGGCTCAGATCTCCTTCAACGAGATCCCCACCCTCGACCGCACCAGCGCCGAGTATCTGGGCGACCGCCAGATGGGTACTCTGAGCGACATGGTCAGCCAGTTTGAATACTCCAACGACTCCACCCAGATCAACTTCCGGGGACGCCCCGTCCGTGTGGCTCCCATCTCCTACGCAGACCTGTTCAAGTGGCTCACCAACCGGGGCGAGGGTCTGCCCGCCTATGTGGTGGTGGACATGGTGACTCAGGAGGCCACCGTCACCCGCCTGAGCGAGGGCATGAAGTACTCCTTCTCCGAGCCCCTCAACCGCAACATCAACCGCCATCTGCGCTTCCACTACCCCACCATGATGTTCGCCACCCCCCAGTTTGAGGTGGACGAGAACGGTCATCCCTGGTGGATCGCCCCCCGGGTGATCAAGACCATCGGTCTGTTCGGCGGCACCGACATCAAGGGCGCGGTGCTGGTGGACGCCGTCACCGGCGAGAGCCAGTATTACGAGGAGGTCCCCACCTGGGTGGACACCCTCTATGTCCCCGAGCTCATCATGCAGCAGTATGACTACTACGGCACCCTGGTCCACGGCTTCATCAACTCCGTGCTGGGTCAGCGGGATGTGAAGCTGACCACCGACGGCTATAACTACATCGCCATGAACGACGATGTCTATGCCTACACCGGCGTCACCTCCGCCAACGCCGACCAGTCCAATCTGGGCTTCCTGCTGACCAATATGCGCACCAAGCAGACCACCTTCTATGACGCCCCCGGCGCAACCGAGGAGGCCGCCATGGCCTCCGCCATGGGCGTGGTGCAGGATCTGGGCTATACCGCCACCTTCCCCCTGCTGCTGAACATCGCCGGTGAGCCCACCTATTTCATCCCTCTGAAGGATGCCACCCAGCTGGTCAAGATGTACGCCATGGTCAATGTTTCCCAGTACCAGATCGTGGCCACCGGCACCACCGTCTCCGGCTGTGAAAAGACCTATATCCAGATGATGAACGAGAAAGGTCTGGGCGAGGAGATCGTCCTTCCTCAGAGCGAGATCATGGGCACTGTGGCTGAGATCCGCACCGCCGTGCTGGAGGGCACCTCCTACTATTTCCTGCGTCTGGAGGGGGGCGATGTGTTCTATGCCATCAACGCCGCCGACAACCGGGAGGTCATCACCCTGAATGTGGGCGACATGGTCACCATCGAGCATGAGATCCCCGCCGAGGGTGCCGCTCCCTCCATTCTGGACGGCTATTCCCTGACCATCTACCCCACCATCGGCTCCGTGGACGGCCCCACCGCCGAGCTTGGCTTCACCGTGGACGGTGAAGAGGTTCCCACCATTGAGGCCGGCGCTGAAGTTCCCTTCCAGTTCCAGACTTTCCCCGGCCATATTGCCGTGGTTCCCGAAGTCACCGCAAATCCCTGATATGTGTAAAACCGGCCTTTCCCCATTCGGGAAAGGCCGGTTGTCTTTTCATCGACAAATATCTCATGTGTAGGGGCGCACGGTGTGCGCCCGTTGATGGTGCGGCGGTGAACTGCGGGCGAACAATGTTCGCCCCTACACACCGTCTATCAATTTCAGCTTCTCCACCCGCCTCATCTTCTTGATGGTGTGTTCCCGCTTCAGGGCGGCGGATTTGTCAAGAACCTCCTCGGTGTGAACGAGGGTGAGGGGCCCTCTCCCCCGGGTGTATTTGGCCCCTTTTCCGGCACAGTGGGCGGCAAAGCGCTTGTCCACATCGTCGGTGATGCCGGTGTATAATGTGTCATCCCCGCAGCGGAGGATGTAAATGTACCAGGACATGTGTTTTCTCCTTTTTTGTAGGGGACGATGCCCTCATCATCCCGCAGGGATTTGACCCCCTCAGTCACGGCTTACGCCGTGCCAGCTCCCCCGCAAAGGGGGAGCCAAGGTTCGTCCTTTCCCTGCCTCCCCCCTTGCGGGGGCCGATTCCCCCTGTCAGGGGGGGATGTCCGCAGGGCAAAGGGGGTAGGGATGGTGCCGAGCAATGCGAGGCGGAGGGGGTATTTCACCAAAATTATACCACACCATACTAAAAAAGGGAATTGCGTTCTTCCCCGTTGCATGGTAAAATAGCTTGGTATATTATGTGGGCTTATGGGTTTTCCCGGCCCTTGAAAATAAAGGAGCAAATATCTATGGAACAGAAAAAAGTAATGCTCTCCGGCATCCAGCCCAGCGGCGATCTGCACCTCGGCAACTACCTCGGTGCCATCAAGAACTGGGTGGAGCGCACCGACGAGTTTGATAACTACTACTTCATGGCTGACCTGCACACCATCACCGTCCGCCAGAACCCCGCCGACCTGCGCCGCCGCACCCTGGAGCAGCTGGCACTGTATATCGCCTGCGGTCTGGACCCCGAGAAGAACACCCTGTTCATCCAGTCCCATGTGCCCCAGCACGCCGAGCTGGGCTGGGTGCTGCAGTGCTACACCATGTTCGGTGAGCTATCCCGCATGACCCAGTTCAAGGACAAGTCCACCAAGCACAAGGACAACATCAACGCCGGTCTGTTCGCCTATCCTTCTCTGATGGCCGCCGACATTCTGCTCTACCAGCCCGACTTTGTCCCCGTGGGCGAGGACCAGAAGCAGCACTGCGAGCTGACCCGCGACATCGCCCAGCGCTTCAACAACATTTACAGCGACACCTTCAAGGTGCCCGAGCCCTACATCCCCAAGACCGGCGCCCGCGTCATGAGTCTGAACGCCCCCGACTCCAAGATGTCCAAGTCCATCCCCGAGGGCTGCATCTTCATGATGGAGAAGCCCGAGGACATCCAGCGCAAGTTCAAGCGCGCCATCACCGACTCCGACACCGAGAACTGCGTCCGCTTCGACCCCGCTAACAAGCCCGGCGTGGCCAACCTGATGAACATCTACTCCGCCGTCACCGGCA
>JAZQVX010000179.1:0-6034 GCA_045632045.1 Lawsonibacter sp. | reverse complement strand
GCGGACTATTATCTGACCAAGCCCTTCGACTCCCGGGAGCTGCTGGCCTGTATCAACGCCCTCCTGCGCCGTCAGGGCGGGCAGGTGGATGAGCTGGTCTATGGCAACACCTCGCTGGATCTGGAGAGCTGTATGCTGGTCTGCGGCGAAAAGAGTGTGCGCCTTTCCGCCCGGGAATTCGATGTGATGCGCTTTTTGCTGCAGGCTCAGGGCCGCAATGTGCCCAAGGAGTCCATCCTCGCCCGGGTTTGGGGCTATGACTCCAACGCGGTGGAGAACCATGTGGAGGTCTATATCGGCTTCCTGCGCAAAAAGCTGGTCAGCATCAACTCCAATGTCCGGATCGAAACACGACGCAGGCTGGGATACCATCTGGAGGTGGACAGCGAATGCTGAAACGGCTTCGCATCAAGTTTATCTGCATCAATATGGCCATCGTCACCATCATGCTGACCACCATGTTCGGCTCGGTGATCCATTTCACCCGGATCACACTGGAGCGGCAGAGCATTCAGCTCATGGAGCAGGTGCTTAACGAGCCCATCCTGCCCGGTCGTCCGGGGGATCCCTCCCTGCTCATTCCTCCCCCCCACTTCGTGCTGACGCAGGACCGACAGGGGGAGATCGCTGTTCTCTATTATAACAGCTATTACGATCTGTCTGACGAGGCCTTTCTGACCGACCTGTTCGCCGCCGTTTCCCAACAGCAGGAAAAAACAGGGGTCATCGCCCGGTATGAGCTGCGCTTTTACAGGGCGAGTTCGCCGCAAGGGGAGTCAGTGGCCTTTGCCGACATGTCCGCCGAAAACAACATCATCACCGGACTTCTGCGCAACTGCTCCTATGTGGCGGCAGGCAGTTTTCTGGTCTTTCTGTTCATCAGCATTCTGCTGGCCCGGTGGTCTGTCCGTCCGGTGGAGCTGGCATGGCAGAGGCAGCGGCAGTTTGTGGCCGACGCCGTACGCAGCATGAACCACAGCTATGGGCTGGGTCTGTCCATCGCCCGCCGCATCGTTTCCGACCACAACGGAAGGATCTGGTGCGAGAGCGAGGGGGGAGTCAACGCCTTCTTCGTGCAGCTCCCAACGGTATAAAAAAGGACGCATCTTACGATGCGTCCTTTTTGCATATTTGGATCATTCGGTGTGGCTCTCGGAGAAGGCACCGGAGCGGTAGGCCTGCAGCAGGCGGTTCAGGTCCTCGGCCTGGGCCTGAATGGCACGGCCCACATCCGTTTCACGGATCTTCACCCGGTGCTCCATGTGTTCAAAGACCAGAGAGTTGTTGGCGATGTCATGGTTGTCGAAGATGGCGGCCTCTTTACTCTCAAAGGGCTGGTGAGAAACAATGCGGATACAGCGGGAGTTGTAGATGAGGGTATAGCCCGCGATGCCGCTGGTGGGCTGGTAGGCACGGCAGAAACCGCCGTCGATGACGATGAGCTTGCCGCCGCCCTTGATGGGGCTTTCGCCCTTCTTGGCCTTGACGGGGATATGGCCGTTGATGATATGGCAGTGGGGCCCCTCCAGACCGAACTCTTTCAGGATCTTTTCGCAGACGGCGGGAT
Source organism: Lawsonibacter sp. (assembly GCA_045632045.1). Lineage (GTDB taxonomy): Bacteria > Bacillota > Clostridia > Oscillospirales > Oscillospiraceae > Lawsonibacter. The sequence continues at coordinate 4,467 of JAZQVX010000179.1, read as the reverse complement.
CATGATAGAGGGTGTAATAGGCGTTTTTGGGCTCCGTCCAGGCGTCTTCGTCCTTGATGAGGCGGCGCTCGAAGGTGGTCATGCGGTCACGGCCGAAGATGGGGCTGTTGCGCCCGGCCCACAGCCACCAGAGGAAGTCCATGCCGAACTGGCGCTCCTCGGAACCGGGGGCGTCGTAATAGGCCTTGCGGGCGGTCTTTTCGGCATAGTCGAGGAAGGCTCTGCCGCTGCGCTCCTTGCCGCCGATGGTGAAGGTCTGGAACTCGCCCTCTTCGGTCATGGGGATGCAGCCGTGGAAGAGCAAGTTTCCGTTATGGACCTTATACAGGCCGCCGTTGGAGTACAGGAAGCGGATATGGCGCTGGAGTTTTTCACTGCGGCGGAAGGCGGCGGTGAGCTGGTCGATGACCTGATTTTCCTCGGGGGTCAGGGCATAGGGATCGGCGGGATCCACAGTGGGGAAGTCGCAGTCCTCCAGAGGATAGATCACCCCGCCGATGTTGGCGGGCTTATTCTCATAGTCGATCTTGTCCAGCAGCAGGCGGTCGGGCATGCCGAACTCGGGGCGGCGCATCAATTTCTGCCCCTCCAGCTTGAAGAGGATGATGGTGATGGCCTTGTGCATACGGGCGGAGAGGAGCTTATCCTTCTCGCTGTACTGGTCGGCGTCGGGGCCGGTGAGCTTGACGGCGAAGCGGTGGGTATCGCAGTCCTTATAGACCTCGTTGGCGAAGATGGACAGGGGGCGCAGGGAGATGCCGTAGCCCGATTCGATGACATCCAGATTGTTGTAGTGGATAGAGTTTGCCAGCACGGTGGCCACCAGCGTGCGGGAGCCGGAGGCGGCACCCATCCAGAGAATATCGTGGTTGCCCCACTGGATGTCCACGCAGTGATAGTTCAGCAGGGAGTCCATGACCACATCGGCGCCGGGGCCGCGGTCGAAGATGTCGCCCACGATGTGCAGGCGGTCCACTGCCATGCGCTTGATGGCGGTGGAGAGTGCCTCGATGACACCGGGAGCCTGTCCCACGGCGATGATGCTCTCAATGATGTTCTCGTAATACTCCCGCTTGTCTGTTTCGTCCCGGTTGGTGTGGAGCAGCTCATCAATGATGTAGCTGTAATCCTGAGGCAGGGCCTTGCGCACCTTGGAGTTGGTGTACTTGGAGGACACCCAGCGGCACAGGGCGACCAGACGGTGGAGGGCGATGCGGTACCACTCGTCCAGCTCCGGCTCCCGCTTCATGATCTGAGCCAGCTTCTCCTCGGGGTAGTAGATGAGGGTGGCCAGCTCGTCCCGGTCGCGGCGGGAGATGGAGTTGCCGAACAGATCGTCGATCTTCTCCTTGACGACGCCGGAACAGGAGTTGAGCATGTGATTGAAGGCCTCATGCTCACCGTGAATGTCGGAGATAAAGTGCTCGGTGCCCTTGGGCAGATTCAGAATGGCCTGCAGATTGATGATCTCGCGGCTGGCGGCCTGCACAGTGGGATACTGCTGGGCCAGAAGGCGCAGATACCGCAGCTCTTCAGGCTGGAAGGTTACTTTCTTCATGGAACAAACCTCCTTATACGCGCGGTGTACGCTGCGTGCTACTTTTGGGTTGATAATTCTATTTTACATCACCCCCTCCAAAAAGGAAGTAGAATTTCGTAAAATTTTAGAAAAATTTCACAAAGAACAGAGCAGACCGCGGGGCCAGAGAGGAAAATTCTCCGCCACGCGGTCTGTTTTTAACAGTTATTTCTTTTTCTTCCCAATGCCGGAAAACCAGGGAAAGGTCATGGGCCAGATGCAGGCGGCGAAGATGACCATGAGGAAATAGCGCAGGCTCCGGGCGGGCATGGCGGGCAGAACGCTCTCCAGCAGGGGCTTGAATCCCGCCTTGATGCCCAGCACGATGGCAAAGCCCAGCACCAGCTTCAGCAGCTGCCCCTGCCATGTGGCCTTCTCGTCGAAGTTGATATAGCGGCTCTCCACATAGTAGGACAGGAGCATGGCCAGACCGCAGCCCAGCAGGGTATAGCCGTTTTTGACAGCGGACTCCAGATTGTGGGGATCCAGATCGGCGCTCCAGGGGAAGCACTCCACGAAGATCACATAGATCAGCGAGCAGGCGGTCAGCACACCCACCACCCCCAGCATGACACCGGGGTTCTCCCGGCTTTTTTCAAACAGGGGGTACAAAGCAAAGACCAGCACGGTGCCGATGACCAGAGAGGTGCCCACATCGGCGGGGGTATGGACGCCCAGATACATACGGGAGAAGGCGGTCAGGGCGATGATGGTGATGCAGACCACGCGGACGGCGGTTTTCCGGCTCACCCGGGCCAGACAGCCCATGGAGCCGGTGATGCTCTGGGTGTGGCCGCTGGGGAAAGAGTAGCCGGCCGCCGCCTCCCGGGCCGATTCCACGATGGTAAAATTGGGGTCCCGCACCCAGGGGCGGGGCACACGGCAGACGATCTTCAGAAACTGGTTGAGCAGGGTCCCGAAAAAGCCCACGGTCAGCAGATAATAGCCGGTGCGCTTGTTGACGCACCAGAACACGGAGATGGCGATGGCGATGAACAGCGTTTCATCCCCCAGCAGGGTGATGAGGGAGAAAAAAGCATCCAGCACAGGGTTGCGGATGCTCTCCAGCAGATAGAGAAACTGCATAATGCTTCTGCCTCCAAACGAATTTGATGGCAAAATCATAGCACGATTTCCCCTTTCGGGCAAGAGTTTCCGCTTCGGGCGGTCAATGGGTTTATCCCCCTGTTTTCCCCATTTTTACCAAGGGTAACCATGGGTTTTTCTCTTTTTTATTTGTTTTCCCTCAACTCTTGACCTATGGGAGCAATAGGTCTATACTTTATAAATGTAATAATGCATCTATGCACTGTGTGAAAGAAACCGACCCGGTTCCATTCGATACACAACCCGAAATGGGAGGTCCTGACTATGAAAAATCTGAACTCTGTTTACCGGCTCAAGCAGTTCATGTGCGCGCTTCTGGTGTGCGTGATGACTGTCTCCCTGCTGCCCATGCCGGCATTTGCCACGCAGGACGGCGACGCAAAAGCCGCACCTGCCGTGGAAACCGCGCCCATCGTGGAGGAGGAGCCCGCCGAGGACGCCGCGCTCGTTGACGAAGAAGCTGCCGAGCCCCAGCGGCAGACCTTCCATTGCGAGGATGAGCAGTTCTCTGTCACCGTGGAGGCCGAGGCCATCAGTGCCAACATCTCCATCCACGATGTTAACACCGAGATCGCCCCCGTCCACTCCAGTTACTACGAATACTTCGCCTTTGATCTGGCGCTGGAGGGTCGTCCCGCCGGCAGCGAGATCACCGTCACCATCCCCCATGTCCTCTACAGCAGCTCCTACGAGAGCTACGGCTATGCGCTGGCCCTCTATCGCGTCGAGGGCAACACCCGCACCCGCATCACCGATTACGAAATCATTCCCATCACTCTGACTCGCCCCAGCGACGAGGGCGATGTGGAGATCTATGGCTATGACTACAACATCCGCTTCACCACCGACCGCACCGGCACTTTCACCTACGGTTATCTGGAGGGCGCAATCCCCTCCGACTCCATGCCTGTCGATCTGGATGTGCAGTACTATGGCAACGAGATCTTCTTCCTGCAGGAAGAAGAAAACGAGGACATCCTCGACGAGATCCGCGCCGGTCTGGTGGTGCTGGCCACCTATCAGGACGGCATCGGCACCTGTCAGACCTATCTGACTGCGGAGGATTATGACATCAGCGTGGACATGACTGAAGTGGGTTATCAGACCGTCACCGTCACCCACTCCCGCAACATGGGCACCGTGAAGGACAAGTTCTCCGTGTGCTTCTGCGCGCAGGAGACCGCCAACAACATCCACGGCGTAACTGTGGAGACGGAGAATCCCTGCATCACCAGGCTGGACATCAGCAGGGTATCCGATCCCCCCCTCTTCCTCAACTCCCTGATGAGCAACTGGGTGGCTTATGACATCACCCCCATTTACGCCGCCGGTCTGTCCCTGCGCGGCACTGCCACCGTCACCCTGCCCATCCCCTACGGCGTGGAAAATCCCGTGGTCTATCACATCTCCGACGACGGCAAGTCCTTTACCAAGATGCACGCCGTGGACAACGGGAACGGCACCGTTTCCTTTGAGACCAATCACTTCTCCACCTTTACCGTGGGTGACAGCACCGACATTGTGGTGGACGATCCCGAGGAGCATTCTGTAATCTCCACCGAATCCACCGAGCGATATATCTATCAGCTGATTGAAAACGGCAACCCCGGCGAAGGCGATTATGTTATCGTCGCCAACTATAACGGCAACAACTATGCTCTGCCCGAAGGACCCACCAGTTCGCAGAATCCGACCGGTGTTCGTGTCACCGTTCATCCTGCCGATGGCGACTCAAGTAAGTCCTACATCGAAAATCCCGACACCTCCCTTGTGTGGACGGC
>JAZQVX010000178.1:0-31238 GCA_045632045.1 Lawsonibacter sp. | reverse complement strand
CTGGTCACCATCTGCGAACCCACCTACGCCCTGCACACCGTGGAGTTCCGGGATGAGACCATCAAGAAACCCGCCCATGACGCCATCGCCGTGGGTGCCCAGCTCATCGCCGAGATGTGCTACCGCACCATGACCGACGAGGGCTTCCGGGCCGAGGTTCACGACTCCTATCAGAAAGCACTGAAAATCAAGCTTGAAGGCTAAATTCAAAAAAATCCCCTTCCTCACGGAAGGGGATTTTTTATGCTTTACTCGCTTCGCTCCAGACTCTCCCATGTCATAGCCGACAGATCACCGAAGTTCCATCCCTTGGCCTCCAGTCCTGCCCAGGAGAGGTAGCGCATCATGTACTCCGCCTCCACATGGGCGGGGAGGATCTGCTCGATGTTGTATTTCAGCATCTCAAAATTGTCGGGAATGCCCTGCACATCGGGGAAGGAGATCTCCACCCGGCCGGGGCCAAGCTCCCGCACCCGCACCGACAGGCCACAGCCGCTCAGGGTATCCCGAATGGCCCCAAGGGTGGAACTGCCGGCACCGATGCGCATCAGCGCCTGCATGGAGCGGCGCAGATGTTCCCCATCGGGGGCGGCGGGGAGCAGTCCGAACAGGCTCTTCCAATTTTCCAGACCCCAGCCTTCGGCGGTGGTCAGGTCGCACTCCCGCTCCAATTCTTCCAGCAAGGCCTCCACCTCGTCCAGCGTCGCGCCTTTCACATCCAGCGCCGCGCCGTTGATGGGGGCATGCAGGTCATAGACCCCCAGCGGTGCCAGAAGAGACCGCAGATGATCGGCGTAACTCATGCCATGACCTCCACGCTCAGACTTTCCAGCACAGGCAGCTGGGTGGCACCCACCGCGACATCGGCCGCAGGGGCGGTGATGCGGTAATTCTCCACGCCCTCACAGCCGTAGATCACACTGCCCAGCTTCACCAGCAGCTGCGACTTGCCCAGCAGACTGCCGTCGAAGTGAGCCCGCAGTGCCGCCTCCACCCGCTGCGCCGTCTGGGCCGCGTCATATCCGGCGGCAGGGGCGATCTGCACCGCCAGAGCAACAGGAACCGTTTCAGGGGCAATGACCCGCAGCTCCACGGCGATCTCCCGGCGCTCGTCCAGCTTTTCCTGCATCCGCGCCAGCAGCTGCTCATCGGGCAGACCGCCCCGGGCAGACACCACCACATCCACGGTGCCCACCCCTCGGGGACGGGGCACCACCTCAGCCGCCGCCACCGCCTCGTCGGACAAAGCGACCTGTCGATACCAGGCGGCATTGGCGCCGTTGGGCAGGGAGCGGAAGGTGTCCAGAATGCGCCCACGCAGACTCTCGTCATCCTCCCGCTCCGCACCGCCGGAAAAGGCGGCGGGATTGGTGCAGGACTCCACGCCCACAGGCGCCACCGCCATCAGCGTAACGGTACCGGGGGCCGCGTTGCCGCCGACACCGCCCTCCACCGCCCGGGCAGGGACATCGGCCCACATCTCGCCGGCGGAGATCACCCCCTGCTCAACGGTTTCAAAGCGCACCAGCTTTTCGGTCATGCATACCGTGCCCGCGGGGATGATCCGCTCCGTTTCCCCCGCCGCGCCCGCGAAAAAGCGGACGATACCCTCCGCCTTGGCGCTCTCTCTGCGCGCCAGACCACGCACAAGGGCGTGGTGATCCAGATTCTCCCCCTGGGCACTCTGGGGGAAACACTGGCGGCGCACCCAGTCGCTCTGCACCTCAAGGGCGCAGATCTGGGCGGCCAGGGCATACAGTCGGGCGGCCAGATCGCAGTTGTCCACCAGAGGCACCCCGGTGCGCCGGGCCACATCCGCCCTCATCTGTTCGTATAATTCTTCCACACTGTGCATCCCTTATCCTCCTCTCAGCGTTGTCGTCACCGACAGCTCCTCCCCCTGCCACAGCAGGGACACGGTCAGCCGTGCGCTCTGATCCCCATCGTCCAGCCGCACATCGGTGACGGTCACATCTTCCCCCTCCAGGGCCTGGGCCACATACTGCCGCGCGGCGGCCAGCCGGGCCGAGGGCTTCTCTCTCAGCACCAGATGCAGCTCGCTGCCCAGCTCAGGCAGAAAGGGCAGCCCCCCTCTCCGGGCGGTGAGGCGGAACAACACCCGGGCAAGGATCTCCTCCGCCCCGGCGCCTCCCATCAGACCGCCCGCGCCGTCGGGGACATAATCTCCGTTTTTCAGTTTCAGTTCCATGCTTCTCCTCCTGCCAGTATCTCGGCGGCGATGCGGCGGATGTAGTCGGCCAGAGGTTCTCCCTCCACCGTGACCGTGCCGGTCAGCCGCAGCTCACCGGGGGCCAGCATGTCCACATTCCGCGGACAACCCACCACGCAGTCCCGCTCGCCCTGCGCCGTCTTCAGCACCAGCACCTGCTCCCCCTCACCGGGGCGCCAGAGCATACCGCCGGGGGCGCTCACCAGCAGTCCGCGCCGCTCGCCCCCCAGATTGACGGCAGTATCGCCCCCCAGTGTCACCTGTCCCAGCTGAGCCTCCGGCTCAGATGCCCGGGTTCGGCGCTCCTGTTCCCAAAACCACATTCCCCTCACCTCACACAAATTTTTCCTGCCGCAGCAGCAGATGACTGCGGTATCCGGACCGGTCCATCCCGGTTGTCACCCGGGCCACCCGGTAAGTTCCGTTGTGGTCGTATCCGCTCCGCTCCAGACGCACCGGCTGACCGGGTCGGGCGGCGAAGGGGGCGGGCAGAGTCACTTCCAGCTCCTCCCACTCCCGGGCCGAGCGTTCCAGCTGCTCCTGCCCGGCGGACACCATCTCATGGGCATCGGCCCGCCCGGCCATGGTCAACACCCGCCTTGCCCTGCCTCCGAGGGCGGCAAATTCCTCGTTCTCCACCCGCTGTGTCAGACCGCTGTAACGATCCCGCACCAGCACCTCGGACAGGACACCGTACCGTCTGTCCCGGTGGATCAGCGCGGAAACAGGAGTCCCATCCCCGATCACGAGGGCTTCCCCCGCCTCTCCGGCGAGGATCAGCCGCCCCTCCCGGTCAAACCGGGCGGAGCCGACCCCCTGGGCCCGCAAAAACTCTTCCAGCACCGTCCACTCGCTGCTGCCCGTGTCCACCCGGAAGTCAGTCACCGCTCTCAGCCCCTCCGCTCCCACTGTTTCAATGCCGTAGGGGGTGATGTGATCTCTCAGAATGTCGGCGGGGGTGGCCAGCTGATAGTCCTGCCCCAGAGCCTCGTTGTCCAGCAGCAGCGCCGCCAGACCGCGCCCGGACAGTTCCAGAAAACAGCCTTCGTGGCTCAGGGAAACTTCACACTCGTCCACCACGCCGGTAAACACCCGCTCCCCCTGCCACAACGCGAAAAAGCGGCTCCACTGCCGGGGACTGACCCTCTGTCCCATGCTCCAGGGACAGCGCAGCACAAAGCTGTCACAGGGGGTGCCCACGCCGTACTCCATCTCCCAGCTCTCACAGGGGGGCAGCTCACAGCACGCCCCCGCCGTATCGGTCACATAGCCCTTCACGCCACACGCACCTTCTCTCCCACCCGGATCAGGTTGGGATTCCGGATGCCGGGATTGAGCTTCAGCAGTCCCTCAAGACTGATTCCATACGCCTTCGCCACCGCCCACAGGGTGTCCCCGCGCACTACGGTGTGATAGCGGGGAGCGGTCTGTTTCTCCCCGGACTGTACTTCCCCGGCAGACACTTTCTTCGCCTTTCCCTGCTCCTCGCCGTCCTCCCAAAAGACAAAGGAGTAACGGACATAGTCGCTTCGGGGCTCCTGCTCCAGCCGCAGGGACACAAAGTGGGCGCTGGCCATCTGCCAGACGGGGTGGATCAGCCGGCCGGGGCCGGGATCGTAAAAGGCGTTGGCCAGCTTGCCGAACTGCTCATAGGCCCCCTCCCCCACGAACTCCCCCTCGCCGGCCATGATGCGGTTGGTCTGACCCAGATCCTGCAGCACATATCGGCCAAAGGGGAGCTTGCTCACGGCCATCTTCCGCTCATAGTCGATGGAATAGACCCGTGGGTTGTGAGGCCAGACAAAATCTTTGAACCGCATTGGGGTCAAGGTCATGTTCTCTCCTCCTTAATATCGGTAAAAGCCGCTGTCATAGCGGCGGCTGTCCCGTCGAAGCTTCCGTTCCAGTTCCTCCGCGCCCCTCTGCCCATCGGAAGGCCGCATCCGGGGAAACCCGGGCTGTTTTTCCTCCACAAGGGGAGGTTCCTCCCCGGGACGGCCCAGGGACTTGAAAAAAACTTCCACATCCCCCGCAGGTTTTGGGGAATTTTCTTCCGTGGGCTCCTCCCGGGCCATCGCCGCTTTGTGCAGCTGCTCCGGCTCGTGTTCCTCTCTCAGCGCCCGAAGGGCGGGGATTTCCTCCCCGCCCTGTTCAAATTCCCCCCGGGACGCAAAGAGCATCTCCAGATAATCGGTCATGGACGGGACACCTCCTCAGGGGGATGAAAATTGGAGTTGTAACCATACTCCACACTTTCGGAGAAATTGGGGACGGCACTTCGGCGAAACTCGTCCCACCGGGCGCACAGGGCCTCGATCTCCTCCGCCGTCAGGGCGATGAGGACCTGCTCACCGTTGGCAAACAGTGGCTCCTCCTCACCCTCCATCCACAGCGCCCGGGCCAGCAGACAGGCATTGGAGCAAAGAGGCCGCTCTCCGGGCAGACGGGACAGTTCATGGGCCTCCCGGCGGGCCTCCAGCAGCTCCATCCCGGACAGCAGCCGCAGCACCAGCCCGTTCCCCAGGGACAGTCTGCCGCTGAGGGCCATCATCTCCCTGTCCATGGTCAGGCCTCCGTCTCAATGCGGCGGGAGGCCACCAGCGTGACCTGCTCCAGCACCATGCTGCCCAGCTCGCCCACCTCTTTGATGGCGCTCCACTGGCAGTCGGCGTAAATGATCTTGCGGTCGGGCTTACAGACCACCAGGGAGAAGCCGGACAGCGCGTAAAAATCCACGCCGTCCCGGATGGCCTCGTCGGTGGCATACAGGCGGGTCAGCTCAATGACATGCTTCTCGGGACCGGGCACGGTGGCCACGGGCTCCTTCTCACCAAAGGCCTCCACCGCGGTACTGGTGCGGGTGGACTTGGCGGTATAGCTCTGGACCACGGCAATGCGAATGCCGTCGGCCTCCAGATAGATGTCGCTGCTGGTGGGGAAAGAAATCTTACTCATCTCTCCACCTCCTTACACCGTGATGTGGGCCGACAGCCAGATCTGATTCAGACCGTGGGCCACGGTGAAGCTGAACTCCACCAGCGCGCGGGTGGGATCGCTTTCGTCGGCGGTGACGGTGACACCCTCATAGGCGGTAATGATCTCCCGCTTGAGGAAATTTTCCAGCTCCAGCACCACCTGGGCCCGGATGGCGCCGCGACCTCTGGGGGTGTTCTTGGCACGGCGGAACTTGGTGTGCAGACTGTTGCGAATGGCGGGGATCACGGTGTCGATGATGCGAACGGTACACAGATCCTGCCATGTTTCGTCCCGGACGCCGTCGGTGAAAGTGCGGGTGGTCACGCCGCGCACCACCACCACTCTGCCGCCCAGCTGTTCCACAGGGCTGACGCCGCGGAAGATGAGCTGTTCGATCTCACCGTCGGAGAAGGTGTGGGACAGACCGTGCAGACCCTTCAGCTCCGCGCCGCCCAGAGGGATGGCGGGATCGGTCTCCGCCGCCAGCACGCCCGCCACGCAGGCGGCCACATAGACGCCGGAAACAGGTTCGCCCCCTTCATCCACGGCGCCGCCGCCCACCAGCACCACACGCTCACTGTTCAGTCCGTCGGCGCGCAGACCCATCGTCTCCACCAGCTCGCCCTTGGTCACACCTACCACCGCCACCTGTTCCCGGTGAAAGGCGCTGGCCTGCTCCACGCTGTCGCGCAGCTTCTGCTGCACCGTCAGCGAGGTGCTGTCACAAATGACGGCGGTGATGTCCTCCCGGACAGCCAGCAGGGCAAAGGCCGGCTCATAGCTGTCCTTGTCCTTCACAGGGACGCAGACAACACCGCCGGCGCCGTTTCGCAGCGCCAGCGCGGCCAACTTGGCCATCTCGCCCTCGCTGCCAAACACCCGCACCGCCTGCTCATAGCCGGTGATGAGGGTCACGGTCTTTTCTTCGGCAGTGGTATTCACCGCCGCCAGACCCACCAGACCGCCCCGGCCGCCGCCATATACCACGCCCGACAGGTCGTACTCGGAGTACACGCCGGGTCGGTAATATGCGCTAATACTCAATGTTTCCATCCTCCTCGCAGTTCAAAGTCCAAAAATGCCCTCTCCTCACGGCGAAGGGCCAGCAGCCACGCGGTACAGCCCGCCGTCACCTGCTGCCGCAGGCAGCGACTCTGCTGGTCCCAGCCGGGGGCGCCGCAGGTGAGGGTATTTACCTGCAGCCCCTCGGGGGACTCCACCGCCAGAGCCCCGGCCAGTTTCTCCATCAGCCGGCTCAGCTCCTCCTGACCGCACTTCTCCGGGGCCACCAGATCCAGCCCCAGCTCCACCTCGGCCTTCCGGCCGTAGCACTCCTCCCAGGCGGCGGTGTCCTCGTCGTACCGCTCACCCAGATAGTGGGCAAAGCCGCCGTGAAGCGTTTCATACCCCCGCAGGGTCACCAGCACCAGAGGCTCGGTGAGGGGCAGCCGCTCCGTCCCGCTCCAACCGATGCGGGCAGGGATGCCGTGTCCGGTCAGAAAATCCGCCATTGCGGCGGGAATGCCCAGATCCTGACTCATGCGCCCCCCTCCTTCCGCTGTAAAACGGCCCAGATGTGGTGGTTTCCCACATTGCGGGTGGAGCGAACTTCATAGTCCGCTCCACCCCAGTTCACGATGCTCTCCATGGGGGTGAGCGCCGTACCGATGGGGCCCAGATACAGCACCCGCTCCTCCCGGCGCAGACCCAGAGGGGTGGGGACAAGCTGTTCCTCCCGGTCCGGAATGTTCTGGAGAAAGGCCCTCACCCGGCGGCACTCCCCGCCGGTGCGCACCTGGGCATCCACGCCGTATCGGCGCAGGATGTCCTCCCACTGGCGGTCCATCATCCCCTCACCCCCCGGACGCAGAAACCCTCGTCTTCCATCCAGGGCGCCAGCAGTCTGCGGGCGGCCCGGGCGCTCTGACAGGCGCCCTCGGTGCGGATGGTCACTTCACCTGCGGTAAAGGCGGTCACGCGCCCCTCTCCGGTCACTTCCTGCAGCGCTCCCATAACGGTCATGGCGCAGGCCAGCGGAAAGATCTCCCCGCAGTCCTCAGGGGTCACGCCGGGGCGCAGACCGGCACGCAGCTGTTCAAAGGCCCCCTGTGCCAGAGGGCGGAGCAGAGCGTCCCGGTCATCCCCTGCGCCCAGCTGTTTGCACAGCGCTACGATCTGCTCCACCATCATCAGCCACCCAGCATCCAGATGGCGTCATTGAACATGGGAGCAAAGCCGGCAGTGGCGGTGATGGCGGCGCGCTCCAGCTGGCGGTCGATGATCTTGTCATGCTCCACGATAACGCCGCCGTTCTCCACCATCTCCAGGGCATAGCGCTTGTCCAGACCGATGATGGTGTTCTCGGGCAGAGCGGAACAGCGCAGCAGGGTGGCGCCCATGGGAGTGACCAGCTTGCCGGAGCTCTGGAAGTCAAAACCGGCGTGGGTGTTCTGCAGCTCGGGCAGCTTCAGGATCTTGTTCATCATGTCATAGGACACCAGCAGGGTGTTCATCTGATAGGGATCGAACTCAGACCACAGATTCACCAGATCGCCGTAAGTAAACTCATCCTCGTTCTCAAAGTACACGGGGCGGGCGGCCTCCATCAGGACCTCCACCGCGTCTGCCAGCTGTGCGCGGGCAATGTTGGCGCCCAGCTGGCGCAGGGTGATGGAGAACAGATCCAGCTTCTGGTGGCGGATGGCCTCATAAGAGGCCACCAGCATACGGCCGCGCTTTTTCAGACTGACCAGAGTGCTGGATGCCTCAATGGTGGTGGAGGGGATCTCGGTGCCCTCCTCCAGCAGGGAAATGTCACCGTAGTCGCCGGGATGGGTGGTGATGGAGCGATAGTCCATGCTGTCGATCTTGGTGACGGTGGCCACGATATTGGGCAGAATATCGGCCTCGGTCATACCCTGATGGACACAGCGGGAGATGTACTCGGGGAACAGGATGGCAGAGTCGGAGGTGCGGAAAAACTTCTCCACACAGTCGCTCTCGGGACCCTTGACCTTGATGTCAAATCGCTTGAGCTGGCGCTGGAATGCGTCCAGACCCTCCAGCTCAGTGCCCTTGTACTGCTGGCTGGGGTCAGCCTTCTCCAGAACCTGAGTAAAGCTCATACCGGCATTGCGGTACATGCCCTTGTCCAGTTTCACATTTTCAAACTGATATGCCATATTTCTTCACACTCCTTTTTTCTTACAGACAGATGGTAACGGTGCTGTTGCCGTGCTTGGCGACCACCAGAACGGGCATACCCGCCTCGTTGGGGGTAATGCCGCCGTAGGCATCGGTCAGCACATTGTTCCAGCCCAGATCCATTCTGATGGAATAGCCCACATTGACAAAGCCCTTGAACTGCACGGGAGCCAGACCGTTGCGGGACTTCATGGCCACGCCGCAGAACTTCTCGCCGGGCTGGCAGGGCGCAACGGTGAAGTTATCCACCATTTTGACCAGCACGGGCTTCTCGATCTCCTCCTCCACGCCACAGGTGGCTACGACGGCACCGATGCCCTCATGAGTGATGTACTTGTTCATTTACTTTTCCTCCTTGATTTTTTATGTGGAAAGGGCACCTCAGATCAGAAACGCCTCATCCAACCCATGTTTGTCCTCCATTTTCTCCCCATAGGACAGCTGGGCAGGCATGGGGTAGTGCTTCCCCGCCTGTCGGCCATAGGCCTGCTTGAGCTGCTCCAGCTGGCTGGGATAGAGGGTATTGGCCATCTCCCTGAGCTGACTGCACTCCAGCCCCAGCCCCGCCAGCAGACCCAGACGAACCACATCGTCCTTGAGCTGCTGCAGGTAGCTGCGCCCCAGAATGGCCTCCTGCTCCAGGGCCTCCAGCTGCTTTTCGCAGGCAGGATGGCGGGCGGCCAGCTGCTTGAGATCGGCGCAGGGACTCTCCATGCCCTTCACCACACCTGCGGCAGGCTGGGCGGGCACGGCCACAAAGGAAAACTCATAGGCGTCCTTTGCCCCCTCCAGCTCCACACAGCAGATCCTGCCGTCGTAGCGCTCGCCCTTGCGGTGCTCACAGGGGATGGCGGTCACATCCGCGCCGCAGATGGAGCAGGTCTTTTTCGCCACGCTGCAGCCCACGCTGACCTCCTTCTTGATGCCCGCGTCGATCTCGGCGATGAGCTGTTCACTGCCGGGACTGCGCAGCATATAGGCGTAACCCTTCAGCCAACAGTAGACCTCGCCCATCTGATTCAGCTTGGCGGGCTCGGTGATTACCTCACACTTATACAGGCGGGCGCTCTGGCCCTTTGCCGACCACTGGTGGTCAAAAATACCGCTCTTGCCCACGAACATGGGGGCCAGTTCCCGCAGAGTTTCGGTGGTAAAGCGCTCGCCCTCTCTGTCCACCTCGTTGTCGCACAGACGGACGGAGAAGAGATACAGCTGCTCCTCCCCCAGTTCCCTGCGGGTCATGGAATTGATTTGTTCCAGCTCCTCCCGGGTGGCCTTGAGAGTCTGGGTGGTTTTTGTGATGTTCACTTGCCGTTCTCCTTTCGTAATTGCTCGGCCTGAGCGCGATAGAGATCCGCTCTGGCCTCCTCCACAAGATCCTGCAGGTCGATGTCCTCCCACCGCAGAGCCACGCCGTCATCAAAGCCGTTCAGCCGCAGCCACAGCTCCGCGATGCGCAGCAGTACAGGCTCCAGGGAGCGGCGGATGGCGGTGATCTCACTGGTCAGCAGGTCGGCCTGCTGGGCGCTCATCCGCTCGGTGGAGGACCAGGACAGGCCCAGCATGAAGGGAGGGATCCCGGTGCGGGCCACAAGCTGCTCCAAAATCTGCCGCACAGGCACCTGGGCATCCAGCACAGGGCCGTCTGCGCCGATGACCTTGATCTCCACATCTCCCACCGCCACAAAGTCACGGACATTGCCGCTGCGGGTGGCCTGCATGGATGCGCTCCACTGGTCCGCCAGCTGCTGACAGCGCTCCTGGGCAAACTCCTCGTCCTCCCCGGGCTTACACACCACGGCAAAGCGCAGATTGCCCGCCCGCTCCCAGTTCTGCCCGGTGGCCTGGAAGATCTTCAGCAAAATCCCGGTCAGAAAGGGCATGGAGTGGAGCAGGGACACGCCGCAGGGGGACTCCCCTGTGGGCTGGAAGGGGGTAAACAGAAGCAGCTTCTGGAAGGGCAGTACCTCGGGGGTGCCGTTTTTTCGGTGACACAGCCGGAAGTCCAGAGGGCTCTCCCCCATTTTCGCCTCCACCTGGGTGGGATCGGCACACAGCACCGCAGCAATATCCCGCCCCTCCCGATCCAGTACGATCTCGCCCAGACCCTGTCCACAGGTGAACAGGTCGTCCAGATACCGATCCAGAAATGCCTGTACGCCCCGCTGTCCCCAGCCGGTGTCCACGCTGTTCCAGAACCGCTCCAATCTCCTCTGGGCGGCAGGGTCCCGGGCCACGGGCCGCACACCGCCGCACAGGCGCACCAGCTTCCAGATGGCCGCGTCCACGATGGGGACGGCCTCCCGGATGCTGCGATAGACCGTCACCTCCCTGCCCACCAGAGGCTGATAGCCGTTCAGGGCCGAGAAGGGGTGTCCCTCCTCCCGGCGCAGCTGCACCACAGGGGCAGTGGGCCCGCTCCGGGTCTTTTTCTGTCGTTCAAACCATTTCACATTCCGCTTCCTCCTTTGTTAATAGGCCTCCCGCTCTGCCCCCGCAAATGCCAGCACACTGCGGTGGCGCTCACGGGCGGCCACGGTGGCCGCAAAATAACGGATCTCGTCCATGGCGTGGTCGTGTTCCTTGCGCACCCTGTCCCGTCCGTCCTCCCCCTCTTCCCAGCGGTAGAGGGAAAACTCCCGGATGGCATCGGTACAGGGGGAACAGATGACCACCCGCCCCGCCTTGAGCATCTGGGCGGTGAGGCGAATGCCCGAGAGCACCTCGTTGTCCGCCTTCTTCACCCGCAGCCCCCGGCGCCGGAGGGTCTCGGCGAAACTGGCCGCCGATGGGTCCAGCACCACGGCCTGAATCGTCCGATCCCCGGCCAGCTTCTCCAGCGCGTCGGCATACTCCTCATCGGTCAGCTGCCTACGCTGTGCCCGGGCGTCGTAATAAAACTCCGCCACCCGGTACCAGACCTCCCCCCGCCTGCCCCACAGCCCCATGGAAGTGGGGTTGACGGTGCCATAGTCGCAGGAGATGTACCACTGGCTCATCTCCCCCTCGGGGGGCGGTTTCACGAAGCTCTCGTCGAAGAAGTCGTACACCCTGCCCTCGGCGGCCACCCACTCTCCCAGCACGAACCGGCGGTAGAAGGCCCCCTCAAACATGGTGCGGTAGCGCTGCTTCACCTGCTCGGACAGACCGGGGTTGTCCTCCATGGTAAAGCGCAGGCGCAGCGCCCCTTTCTCCTCCGCCTTCTCGATCCACTCCCGGTAAAACCAGTGGGCGGGGGATTCGGGATTGCAGGAAAACCAGATCCGGCTCCCCGTCACCGAGCAGCGGGCGATGGCCTGCTCCACAAAGGATTTTGGCATCAGCGCCACCTCGTCCAGCAGCACACCCGCCAGCGTAATGCCCTGAATGAGAGCCGCCGAGCCCTCATCCTTGCCGCCAAAGAGATAGAAGGTGTTCCGTCTGCCCCCCAGCCGCACCTGAATGGTGTTGCGGCTGCGCTGCTCCTCACAGCGAAAGCCCATCCCCTCCAGCATGGGCAGCAGCTCCTGCAGGATATTGCGCCGCACGCCGGTGATGGTCTTGCCGCACAGGGCAAAGCTTCGCCCATCAAAGCTGCACATGGCCCAGCAGAAAAAGGACAGCCCCGTGCACAGGGTCTTGCCGCTGCGCACCGCGCCGTCACAGATGACGGCCTGACAGTCCTCATAGGGGGAACCGGGGCGCCACCATGTCAGCACCGTGCGCTGCTTGGGGGAAAACACCATCTTCAGTTCTCCCCCTCCATGGCCTGCAAAAATCGGCTGACCTGCTCCTCACCGCTGTGGTCCACGGCGTCCAGAAGCCGCTCCAGCAGCTTGCCTCTGTCCACAAACTTCACCTCGATGACGCCGTTGGTGCCCCGCTTGAACTCGGTGACACCATCCAGATCCAGCCGTTTCTTCTCCTCCCACTCCTCGGGATAGCAGGCCAGCCGCATGGCGTCGGCGGCCTTGGCGTTGGCCAGCGCCCACATCCGCTTCAAAATCTCCTCCCGCGTGGGAAGACCTTTTCCGTTCATCCAAAATCCCTCCTCACCCTACCCGTGTTCACTCCCAAAATTCGCACATTTGCGTGCAACCAAAAGGCCACTTTTTTAAAATTTTCTTTTTCGACCCCCTTCCCGCCCCATTCGGTGTATCTTTTTTCCATACATAAAGCCCACCCTGCGTGGCATCCTGTTCCCATCCGATATGTGAAACAGGAGGGATCCACCATGCTCAAACCCATCCTCGCCGCCGCCCTGACGGCAGTTCTCGCTCTGTCCCCCATCCCCGCCGCCGCCACTGCGGAAGGGGCGGCCCTGCCCGACCTGTCCTGCGCCAGCGCCATCCTCATGGAAAAGGAAACCGGAACCGTCCTCTACGACCGTGACAGCCACGCCCCCCTCGCCCCCGCCAGCGTCACCAAGATCATGACCATGCTGCTGGTGATGGAGGCGCTGGACTCCGGTGCCATCTCCCGCGACGATGTGGTCACTGTCTCCGCCGCCGCGGCGGGAATGGGCGGCTCTCAGGTCTACCTGAAGCAGGGAGAGCAGATGCGGGTGGACGAACTGCTCAAATGCGTGGCCGTCGTTTCCGGCAATGACTGCGCCGTGGCGCTGGCTGAGTATCTGGCCGGCAGTGAGAGCGCCTTTGTGGAGCGCATGAACGCCCGGGCCGCCGAACTGGGTATGACCGACACCCATTTTCTCAACTGCACCGGTCTGCCCGCCCCCGGTCATCTCACCTCCGCCCACGACATCGCCCGCATGTCCCGGGAACTCATCCTGAACCACCCCTCCATTCGGGACTACACCACCGTCTGGATGGACACCATCCGGGACGGCACCTTCGGTCTGACCAATACCAACCGCCTCATCCGCTTCTACTCCGGGGCCACCGGGCTCAAGACCGGCTCCACCGACGAGGCGCTGTACTGCATGTCCGCCACCGCCCAGCGGGACGGGATGGAACTCATCGCCGTGGTCATGAAGGCCCCCACCACCGCCCAGCGCTTCTCCGATGCCCAGACCCTGCTGGACTATGGCTTTGCCAACTGGTCCCTGCTGGAGATCCACCCCGATGCCCCCCTGTCCCCCATCCCCGTCCTGTTGGGGAAAAAGGATCAGACCCAGCCCCTTTACCCCCGGCCCTGCCGCCTGCTGGTGGAAAAGCAGGCCCGCAGCGAAGTGTCCACCCGGCTGGAGCTGTGCGAAAATGTACAGGCACCCGTGGAGCAGGGACAGATCCTGGGGCGTCTGCAGGTCTATGTGGGGGATGAGCTGCGCGCCACCATTCCCCTCACCGCCGCCGAGGCCATCCCCCGCCTTACCACAGGAGAAATCATGCTCCGTCTGATGCAGCAGCTTCTCATGGCAAAATGAGGGCGGCTCCCGCCGCCCTCATACATAGCAATATCTTCCCTTTTCTTCTTGTCAAATTTACCTATATTTCACTTGACGCCCCCGGCGCAAAGTTGTATAATTTATACGAATACTATGGGCTCATGCCGTCACGAAATTGTTGCATTTCGCCGACAGACCCTTCTTCGCCCACTAAACAGGTGATAATATGTCCTTTTTCAGGGAAAATCCCCCCCGGGACGACCTTTTTTCGGAACTGGAGGCTTTCGCTTCCGGTCGGTCTTCGACGGCCTGGCGCGTCTTTGGTGCCCACCCCGCCCGGGACAAAGACGGCGTTTCCGGCTGTCTGTTTCGCACCTGGGCCCCCAAGGCAAACAGCGTCCGGGTCATCGGCGACTTCAACAACTGGGATGAATCTGCCCACCCCATGACCCTCCGCTCCAACGGTGTCTGGGAGATTTTCGTCCCCGGGCTGGAGCGATATGACCGCTATCAGTTCGCCGTCTGCGGTGCCGACGGAAAAACCGTCTGCAAAGCCGACCCCTTCGCCTTCTGGTCCGACCTGCGCCCCGGCACCGCCAGCCGCTATTACGACCTGTCCGGCGGCCACCACTGGAACGACGGCCCCTGGCTGGATTACCGCGCCCGCCTGTCCCCCTATGACAGTCCCATGAATGTCTATGAGTGCCACCTGCCCTCCTGGCGGCGCACCGGGGAGGGCAAATTCCTCAACTACCGCACGCTTGCCTCCTATCTGGTGCCCTACGCCAAGGAGATGGGCTATACCCATGTGGAGTTTCTCCCCATTACCGAGCATCCTCTGGATGCCTCCTGGGGCTATCAGTGTACCGGCTATTTTTCCGCCACCAGCCGTCTGGGCACTCCGGACGATCTGAAATATCTCATCGACCAGCTCCATCAGGCCGGCATCGGCGTTATCATGGACTGGGTCCCCGCCCACTTCCCTCGTGATCCCTTCGGACTGTATAACTTCGACGGGACTCCCACTTTTGAATATTCCGACCCCAACATGGCCGACCACCCCGACTGGGGCACCCGCTGCTTCGATCTGAGTCGGCCCGAGGTCCGCTCCTTCCTCCTCTCCTCCGCCCTGTTCTGGATCAGCCAGTTCCACATGGACGGTCTGCGGGTGGACGCCGTGTCCTCCATGCTCTACCTCAACTTCGGCCGGGAGAGCGGTCAGTGGACCCCCAATGTGCAGGGAGGAGTCGAAAATCTGGAGGCCATGGAGTTCCTCCGCCTGCTCAACGCCACCGTGCGGGAGCAGTTCCCCGATGTGCTGATGATCGCCGAGGAATCCACTTCCTTCCCCGGTGTCACCGCTCCCCCGGAGGAAGATGGTCTGGGCTTCCACTTCAAGTGGAACATGGGCTGGATGAACGACACCTGCCGCTACATCCGGACCCCCATCCCCACCCGCCATACCAATCACAAGGATCTCACCTTCCCCCTTATGTACGCCTTCTCCGAGCGCTACATCCTCCCCATCTCCCATGACGAGGTGGTCTACGGAAAGCGCTCTTACATCGGCAAGATGTCCGGCAGCGAAACCATGCAATTCGCCGGCGTCCGGGCCTTTTACGGTCACATGCTCACCCAGCCGGGCAAAAAGCTCACCTTCATGGGCTCCGAGTTCGGCCAGCGGAAAGAATGGGACTACCGCTACTCCATCGACTGGCATCTGCTGGAGTCCGAGGAACACCGTCAGCTGTTGGAATATACCAAATCCGCCAACGCCTATTACCTCTCCCACCCCGCTTTGTGGGAGCAGGACGACTCCTGGGACGGCTTCCGGTGGCTCTGCGTGGACGACGAGAAGTCCGATGCCATCGTCTATCTCCGCACAGATGCCTCCGGCACATCCCCTTTGATGGTGGCCTGCAACTTCTCCGCCCGGCCCCTGCGGGGCTTCCGGGTGGGTGTCCCCTTCGGCAGCACATGGGCGGTGGACTTCTCCTCCGATGACCCCCGCTTCGGCGGACAGGGCAGAGAAAATTCCGCTCCCATCAGAAGCGAGCATATCCCCACCCCCGACTTCCCCCAGTCGGTGTCGCTGGACATCCCCCCGCTGTCCTGCGTCATCTACCGCTGCGTGTGCCGGTATCCCCGGCAAACTTCCCCCAAAACCGCCCCGCTCCCCCGGTGGAGACCTGAGCTTCGATGAAAATTCAGAGCAATCTGATTTCATAACATAATAAGCAAATCCCCGTAAAACAGACGAGAGGTGAACAGATTCATGAAAAAAGAAATGGTGGCTATGTTGCTGGCCGGCGGACAGGGCAGCCGTCTTTACGCCCTGACCAGCCATGTAGCCAAGCCCGCCGTCCCCTTCGGCGGCAAGTACCGCATCATCGACTTCCCCCTGTCCAACTGCGTCAACTCCGGCATTGATACCGTCGGTGTTCTGACCCAGTACCGTCCTCTGGAGCTGAACAGCTATGTCGGCAACGGCGCTCCCTGGGATCTGGACCGCTCTGACGGCGGCGTGCACATCCTGCCCCCCTATCAGGTCGAGGGCGACCAGGGTTCCTGGTTCAAGGGCACTGCCAACGCCATCTATCAGAACATCGGCTTCATGGACATGTACGATCCCGAGTATGTCGTCATCCTGTCCGGTGACCACATCTATAAGATGGACTACTCCGATATGCTGGCTCACCACAAGAAGACCGGCGCCGATTGTACCATTGCCGTTCTGGAAGTCACCATGGACGAAGCCAAGCGCTTCGGCATCATGAATGTTGACGCCAACGACCAGATCTATGAGTTCGAGGAGAAGCCTCCCGTCCCCAAGAGCAATCTGGCCTCCATGGGCATCTACATCTTCACCTATCAGAAGCTGCGCAAGTATCTGATCGATGACGAGGCCGATCCCAACTCCTCCAACGACTTCGGTAAGAACATCATCCCCAACATGCTCAATGCCGGTGAGAAGATGATGGTCTACCGTTTCAGCGGCTACTGGAAGGATGTCGGTACCATCGACTCCCTGTGGGACGCCAACATGGATATGCTCTCTGCCAACAACGGCATTGATCTGTACGACACCAACTGGCCCATCTACGCCCGCACTCCCATCAAGCCTCCCCATGTTGCCGGCGAGAAGTCCGTCATTTCCCACTCTCTGGTCACCGGCGGCTGCAAGGTCGACGGCACTGTTGAGAACTCCGTCCTGTTCCACTCCGTCACCGTGGAAGAGGGCGCCAATGTCCAGTATTCCATCCTGATGCCCGGTACTGTCGTCAAGGCCGGCGCTACCGTTCAGTACGCCATCGTTGCCGAGGATGCCGTCATCGAGGCCGGTGCCACCGTCGGTGCCGCTCCCTCCAGCGAGGAAGGCTGGGGCGTCGCTGTTGTCGCCGGCGGTGTCACCGTCGGTGAGAAGGCTGTGGTCAAGCCCGCAGCCATGATTCGTGAAGATATCAAAGGAGGTGAGCAGGCATGAATGATCTGCACGGCATTCTCTTCGCCTACCACTCTGATAAGAACCTCGGGGAACTGACCCGTCCCCGCAATACCTGTTCTCTGGCCTTCGGCGGCCGCTATCGCCTGATCGACTTCATGCTGTCCAGCTATGTCAACGCCGGTATCTCCGATGTCGGTGTCATCGTCCATGAGCAGTATCAGTCCCTGCTGGATCACCTGGGTTCCGGTAAGGATTGGGAGCTGAGCCGCAAGCACGGCGGTCTGCGCATCCTGCCTCCCTTCGGCTACAACGCTCAGAACCAGCGTGAGTACCAGGGCAATGTTGAGGCTCTGGCCGGCGTTGCCAGCTATCTGAAGAACATCCGTCAGGATTATGTCATCATGGGCTGGGGCGACATCGCCGTCAACCTGCCCGTCGCCGAGATTTTCGAGCAGCATCTGGCCACCGGTGCTGACATCACCGTGGTCTGCACCCCCACTCTGAAGGGCGCTCCCAACTTCTCCGCCTATGTGGAGACCGACGACACCGGCCGCATCACCGACCTGTCCGTCTGTCCCTCCGCCGCCGGCGAGCAGCTGGAGTCCCTGGAGGTCTATGTCATCTCCAAGAAGCTGCTGCTGGAGCTGGTTGACTACTGCGCCTCTCACGAGCAGTATTCCTTCTCCCGCCACCTGCTGCAGTCCCGCATCAACACCCACAAGATCATGTCCTATGTCCACAAGGGCTATGCCGGCCGCTTCCAGTCCGTGGCCGACTACTTCCAGCGCTCCATGGACCTGCTGGATCCCGCCGTCTGCGCCGATCTGTTCAACGACGAGCGCCCCATCCGCACCAAGGACAGGTCCAACCCCTCCACCTACTACGGCCCCGAGGCCAAGGCTGTCCGCAGCCTGGTGTCCGACGGCTGCTTCATCGAGGGCGAGGTCGTCAACTGCATCATCTCCCGCGGTGTCACCGTGGAGAAGGGTGCCAAGGTTGAGAACTCTGTGCTGATGCAGGGTACCACCATCAAGGCCGGTGCCACCCTGAACTCCGTCATCACCGACAAGAATGTCACCGTGAACGAAGATCGTTCTCTCGTGGGCCACTTCAACTATCCCCTGGCCATTGCCAAGGGCAGCGTGGTCTGATATCCCACTCCCCGGAGGAATGAAAAGATGAAGATTTTATTTGCCGCCTCTGAGGTCGCTCCCTTTATCAAGACCGGTGGTCTGGCCGATGTTGCCGGCTCCCTGCCTCAGGCTCTTGCCCGCGAGGGTCACGAAGTCGTCGTCATGCTGCCCCTGTATGAGGGCATTGGCGAGAACTGGCGCAGCCAGATGACTTTCGTCAAGCATTTCAATGTCACCCTGGGCTGGCGCCAGTCCTACTGCGGCCTGTTCCGTCTGGAGCGCGAGGGCGTCACCTTCTACTTCGTGGATAACGAGTACTACTTCAAGCGCTTCCAGCTCTACGGTCACTTTGACGACTGCGAGCGCTACGCCTTCTTCTCCCGCGCCGTCATCGAGACTCCCGCCCAGATCGACTGGTCTCCTGATGTCATCCACTGCAACGACTGGCAGACCGCTCTGGTGCCCATCTATCTGCTGGAGGATCAGTACCGCACTCCCCAGCTGGACGGCACCCGCAGCGTCTTCACCATCCACAACATCGAGTATCAGGGCCGCTACGGCGATCAGGTTCTGACCGATGTCATCGGTCTGGACCGCAGCTACTTCAACGAGGGTATGCTGGCCTCCTACGGCGATGTGAACCTGATGAAGGGCGCCATCATGGCCTCCACCTTCGTCACCACCGTTTCCCCCACCTATGCCGAGCAGCTGCGCACTCCCTTCTACGCCCACGGTCTGGATGGCGTCATCCAGCAGCAGGCCAACAAGTGCCAGGGCATCATCAACGGCATTGATGTGGACCTCTACAACTCCGAGACCATGGCCGGCATCGCCGCCAACTTCACCACCGAGACCATCTCTGACGGCAAGGCCAAGTGTAAGGCCGACCTGCAGGAGGCTCTGGGTCTGGAAGTCAAGCCCGATGTCCCCATGATCGCCTGCGTCTCCCGTCTGGTGGGCCATAAGGGCTTCGCTCTGGTCACCGATGTTCTGGACAAGATCATGGAGCTGGATGTGCAGATGGTGGTTCTGGGCACCGGCGACTGGAAGTTCGAAGAGTGCTTCCGTCAGGCTCAGGCCAAGTACCCCGGCCGCTTCGCCGCCCAGCTGACCTACTCCGCTCCCCTGTCCAACAAGATCTACGCCGGCGCCGACCTGTTCCTGATGCCCTCCCTGTCCGAGCCCTGCGGCCTGTCCCAGATCATCGCCATGCGCTTTGGTACTGTGCCCATCGTGCGCGAGACCGGCGGTCTGAAGGACACCGTCTTCCCCTACAACAAGTACACCGGCGAGGGCCGCGGTTTCACCTTCAGCGAGATCAACGCTCAGGACATGCTCCATGTCATCACCGAGGCCGTGGATCTGTACGCCAACAATAAGGAGGACTTCCGGAAGCTGCAGGTCGCCGGCATGACCGCAGACTTCTCCTGGACCAACTCCGCCAAGCAGTATCTGGCCATCTATCGTCAGATCGTCGGCTGAAAATCAAATAAGTGACAATGTCACTTATTTGAAAAAGCTGCACCCCGCCGCAGCGCACGCGCTTCGCGCGCATGTTTGCGGGGCGAGAAGTATTTTCTCCGCCGCACATGTCGGCGAAGAAAATGACTGAACATCTTCGCGTCTGCGGACGCGAACTCTGCGAGGCGGGTCGCCCCGCACCCGACAGGGTGCGGGGCGATTTCCATTCCCCAAACAGGCCGCATTTATGCAAACCCTTGCAATTATTGGTGAAATCGTGCGCAGACCCACCGTTTTCTTCCATCTTTAAGGCTTTATGCCAGTTGACCTCTTGGGAAATTTCTGCTAAAATGCTGTCTTGGGAGCATCTATCTATATACCTCAATAATGTTGTAAATTATATTTACGGGAGGCATCATCAATGGCTGATTACACCAAAGCACAGCTGACTGAAATGATTGTTGGTAAGCTCCAGCGCAATTTCGGCCGCACTGTGGAGGAAGCCACCGACGCTCATATGTTCAAAGCGTGCGCACTGGTTCTGCGCGATATCATGTCCCGCCAGCAGATGGAGACCGTCAACAAGGTCTGGGAGAACAAGCAGCGTCAGGTTCATTACCTTTCTCTGGAGTTCCTCATGGGTCGTTCTCTGGAGAAGAACGCCTATAACCTGGGTCTGCTGGACACTCTGAGCGAGGCTCTGGAGGACATGGGCTTCGCCGCCGGTGACCTGTTCGAGTCCGAGCCCGACGCAGGTCTGGGCAACGGCGGTCTGGGCCGTCTGGCCGCCTGCTATCTGGACTCCATGACCACCCAGGAGATCCCCGCCACCGGCTACTCCATCTGCTACGAGCTGGGTCTGTTCAAGCAGAAGATCGTGGACGGCAAGCAGGTCGAGCTGCCCGACAACTGGATGGGTCTGGGCGACGCCTGGCTCATCTCCAAGATGGACGAAACTGAGGAGGTTCGCTTCGGCGGCCAGATCGTCGATCACTGGGATGAGAACGGCAACAACCACCCCGAGCATGTGGGTTACACCTCTGTTCTGGCTGTTCCCCGCGACATGGAGATCGCCGGTTATCAGACCCGCCACACCAACACCCTGCGCCTGTGGGACGCCAAGAGCCCCGCTCCCGTGGACATGTCCCTGTACAGCCGCGGTGAGTACCTGAAGGCCGTCGAGCAGCAGGCCATGGCCGAGGTCATCGCCAAGGTCATCTACCCCGCCGACGACCACTACGAGGGCAAGTCCCTGCGTCTGAAGCAGCAGTACTTTTTCGTCTCCGCCACCGTGCAGTCCATCGTGCGCAAGCACCGCGCCCAGTACGGCACTCTGAGCAACTTCCACGAGAAGCACGCCATCCAGATCAACGATACCCATCCCACTCTGGTCATCCCCGAGCTGATGCGTATCCTGATGGACGAGGAGGGCTACTCCTGGGACGAGGCATGGCACATCGTCACTCACACCGTGTGCTACACCAACCACACCATTCTGGCTGAGGCTCTGGAGCGCTGGCCCCAGGATCTGATCCAGAAGCTGCTGCCCCGCATCTGGATCATCCTGCAGGAGATCTCCGCCCGCTATCAGAAGCATCTGGAGGAGCGCTACCCCAACGACCTGGGCAAGATCGCCTATATGGCCATCATCTGGGGCGGCGAGGTCCGCATGGCCAACCTGTGCGTGGCCGCCTGCCAGGCTGTCAACGGCGTTTCCGCCCTGCACTCCGACATTCTGAAGCGCGATGTCTTCCGCGACGCCTATCTGGAGACTCCCCACAAGTTTAAGAATGTCACCAACGGCATTGACCACCGCCGCTGGCTGGCTCAGGTCAACCCCAAGCTGGACGCTCTGATCCAGGAAGTCACCGGTTCCGGCGACTATCTGCTGCATCCCGAGGCCATCCGCGGCTTCGAGAAGGCCGTTGACGACAAGACCGTTCTGGCTCAGCTGGAGGCCATCAAGGCCGAGAACAAGAAGCGCTTTGCCGCTTATGTTGCCCGCGAGTCCGGCATCGTGCTGAACACCGACGCCATCTTCGATGTTCAGGTCAAGCGCCTGCACGAGTACAAGCGCCAGCTGCTGAATGTCCTGCACATTGTCCACCTGTATAACCAGCTGCGCGACAACCCCAACATGGAGTTCACTCCCCAGACCTTCCTCTTCGGCGCCAAGGCCGCTCCCGGCTATCATGTCGCCAAGAAGATCATCCAGCTGATCAACTCTCTGGCCAACCAGATCAACAACGATCCCATCTGTAAGGACAAGCTGCAGGTGGTCTTCCTGGAGAACTACCGCGTCTCCGTGGCCGAGAAGCTGATGCCCGCCTCCGAGATCTCCGAGCAGATCTCCACCGCCGGCAAGGAGGCCTCCGGTACCGGCAACATGAAGTTCATGATGAACGGCGCTCTGACCATCGGCACTCTGGACGGTGCCAATGTGGAGATGCACCAGCAGCTGGGCAACGAGAACATCTTCCTGTTCGGTCTGACCACTCCCGAGGTCGCTTCTCTGAAGCGCGAGGGTTACTATCCCATGGACTACTACCTGTCCAACCAGAACCTGAAGCGCGTTCTGGATCAGATCTCCATGGGCTTCAGCGACGGCATTGGCTACAACGACATCGCCGACCGTCTGATCCACGGCGACGAGTACCTGCTGCTGGCTGACTTCGACAGCTACTGCAAGGCTCATGTCCGTTCCGTCGAGACTTACGCTGACCGCGAGCAGTGGAACCGCATGTCCCTGATCAATGTGGCCCGTTCCGGCATCTTCGCCGCTGACCGTTCCATCGCTGATTACGCTCACGACATCTGGAATGTTCCCACCCGCAAGTAACAACCACTAAAAGGCTCCCCCCTTGCGGGGGAGCTGTCAGCGAAGCTGACTGAGGGGGTCTTTTGCCTCGTGCGATCACCCCCTCCGTCCTCGCTTTGCTCGGCCACCTCCCCCTTGTGGGGGAGGTGTTTTTTTGCCTCTTTCGCGGTGTCCCTCTTGCAAAAACGCGAAAAATATTCTACAATAAAGGCAAATCAACAACTGGAGGTAATCATTATGATCGCAATCGCATCCGACCACGGCGGCTTCGCACTGAAGGAGCACATCAAGGCTTATCTGACCGCACAGGGCAAGGAAGTGAAGGACTTCGGCACCGACTCTCTGGCAAGCTGTGACTATCCCATCTTCGGCCGCGCCGCTGCTGAGGCCGTCGCCTCCGGCGAGTGCGAGAAGGGCATCGTCATCTGCACCACCGGCATCGGCATTTCCATCACCGCCAACAAGGTCAAGGGCATCCGCTGCGCACTGGTGGGCGATCTGATGAGCGCCAAGCTGACCCGCCAGCACAACGACTCCAATGTTCTGGCTCTGGGCGCCGGCGTCACCGGCCCCATGCTGGCTGAGAAGATCGTGGACGCCTTCCTGACCACCGAGTTCGAGGGCGGCCGCCACCAGCGCCGCGTCGACCAGATGATGGCCGTCGAGCACGCCTGATCTCCCAAATGAGAAAAGCTCCCCCATCCGGGGGAGCTTTTTTTATACCCTGCGCGGGCATTTTTGTAGGGGAGGGGCTTGCCCCTCCCGAATCAATTCAACAAATTCCTTGCCCTTCCCGAAAAAATTGTTCAAATTCGGCGGGAGCCCCAAGGGTCTCCCCTACTAATTTCCCATTTTAGTTGCACACAAACATGCTTTTTTCGGGGGTGAACACGGGTATTATGAGGGGAACATTGAACAGGCTCCCCCGCAAGGGGGGGGAGCTGTCGAGCGCCAGCAAGACTGAGGGGGTCTTCATCCCGTTATCCCCTCCGACCTCACTGCGTTCGCCCCCCTCCCCCATCCCGTAGGGGCCGGTCTCCGTGCCGGCCCGCACAGATCATCTCAGAAAGGAAGTAATCTCATGTCCACCAACTACACCGAGCATCTGGGTCTGACCCTCTGGGAGCCCGACGACCCTGTCCTGCGCACCGAATTCAACGCCAACAACCAAAAGCTGGACCAGTACATCAGCGCCCTGCCCCGCATCGCCGTGGGCAGCTATGTGGGCACCGGCACCAGCACTGCCGTGGAGCCCAACACCCTGACCTTTGACTTCTGCCCCATGTTCGTGGCAGTCTCCGCCGACAACGCCGGCACCCTGCGCCCCGCCAACTTCTTCATTCGCGGTCAGAGCGCAAGCTCCGGCCTCTCCCACTACTCCAGCAGCAGCGAGACCGACAATCTGGTGGTCAACTGGACAGATCACTCCCTGTCCTGGTATTGCGCGACCACCGGCTCGGCGGAAGGCCGCCAGCTCAACCAATCCGGCAAGACCTATTGCTATTTCGCCATCGGTGTGTAAGCACAAAACTTGCCTCCCCCCTTGCGGGGGAGGTGCCCCGCAGGGGCGGAGGGGGTCAACCCCCACAAGCAAAAAAATCCCCCCGGGTAAAACCCGGGGGGGTTTTGCGATTCATTTAAAACTCAACCGAAGTTAAGGATTTAAATTACTCGGCGTCCATGTCGATGACCTCGTTGTAGAAGGCCAGAACGATCTCGTCGTCGTCGTTGACCAGGACCAGGATCTCGCCCTCGATGTCCTCAGTCAGCTCGCCCTCGTCGAACTCCCAGATGTCATCCTCGCCCTCTTCGATGGTCTTGGAAATGACATAGATCTCGGCGTCCTCAGCGACGGTGTAGTAGGTGGCGTCGCCCTCGAACTTGATGAAGTCCTCACCAATGTGCTCGATCACAACGGAAACCAGCTCGGACTCGACAGCGGCGTCCTCGTCGTCGGTCAGGGTGGCGTACTTGCCGTCCATGATGTAAGCGAAGACAGTGTTCTCCTCGACGTCCAGCTCCTCGTTGTAGAAGGACAGCTCGATCTCCTTGCCGCCAGCGAAGACGGTGTAGGTGTAAACGAACTCGTCATCCTCGTCGCCCTCGGTGACCTCGGCGTCAGCGTCGACCAGGATAGCGTACTCGATGTCAGCGTCAACGGTCAGGCCCTCGTCCTTGGACATAACGAAGACAGTGATCATCTCCTCCTCCTCGGCGTCGTAAACGACCCAGGCGTCGGACTCGATCTCGACGTTCTTCACGCCGGTGTTGGTGGTAACGGGGTTCAGCTTAACGATCTCGCCCTCGTCGTTCTCCTTCCAGGAGACGAACACGAACTCGGTCTTGGAGGTGGCGTAGATGCCGTTCTCAGCCTGATCCTTCTTGTCCAGGGTCAGACCCTCGAACTTCTCAGCAACAACGTTCTCGTTCTTGGCAACAGCAACCTCGAACTCGCCGTCCTTGTTGATGGTGTAGGGAACAACGGTCTCAGCCTCGACCTCGACATCCTCAGCCAGAGCGTACTTGGCCTTGGAACCGTCGGCCAGAACGACATAGACATAGGTCACGTCATCCTCGGTGGAAACGATGCCGTCCTCGTTCTCCTCGTCGTCGCCCTCAGCAACAGTGATGTTGTAGATGTAAGCGTACTCGTCGGAGTAAACGGTGGTGGAGTCAATGATAACAGCGATCTTGCCGGCGTTGTTCAGAGCAACAACATACTCGGTGCCGATCTTCAGCTCGACGCCCTCAACGGCCTCGTACTTCTTGCCAGCCAGGGTGATCTTCTCAGCCTTGGTGGAAGTGACCTTGCCCTCGACGATCTCAGCGGCCTTAACGGCAGCGACCTTGCCGTCGACAACAGCGATCAGGGCCCAGTCGCCCTTCTCAACATTGATCTCAACGCCGTCAGCAACAACGACATCGTTCAGCTTAACAGTGGTCTCGCCCTTCTTGTTGGTCTTGGAAGAAATCTTCTCGACCTCGGCCAGCTCATAGCGAACGACATAAGCGTCCAGGTTCTTGTCGTTCTCCTCGTTCACGATGAAGTAGACCTCGTCGCCCTCGACCAGCTCGCCGTCGAAGTTGACCTCGCCCTTGAACTTCTTGTCGACCTTCTCCTTGTACAGATCCTTAGCATCGTCCTGATCCTCGTAGACGGCGACAGCCTTGACAGCGTCAGCGACGGTGATGATCTCGTCATCCTCGTCCTCGTCCTCGTTGATCATGTACCAGGTGGTAGCGGGCATGCCCAGAGCAGTGGTGGTATCCTCGAAGTAGATGTCGAACTCGTCAACCAGCAGGGTCTCCAGAGTCTTGGTCTCAACATCGTTGTTGCCGCCGATGATGACCTCGAAGCCCTCGCCCTTAACGGTGGTGCTGCCGGTAGCGCCATCCTTCAGGGACTCCTCGACCATGGGGATGTACAGGGTGTTCAGGATCATCTTAGCGACCTCGCTACGGGTCATGTTGCCGTAAGCCTTGGCATCGATGCCCTCCAGAACGTTGGACTCGTCCTTGGAAGCAGCACGGATGATCTCGACAACAGCCAGATCCCAGTTAGCGGGCAGGGTCTTGACCTCATAGTAGCCCAGAGCCTTCAGCATCATCAGAGCAGCCTGAGCGGTGGTCAGCTTGATGTTGGTGCCGAACTCGGTGGCGGAAACGCCAGCCATGATGCCGTTGGCGTAGCAGGCGTCGATGTAATCGGCAGCCCAGCCAGCGTCAACGAAGTTGGATGCGCCCTTGAACTCCTTGGTGTCCAGAGCCAGCATCTTGGTCATGATGACGGCCATCTCACCACGGGTGATCTCGCCATCGGGGTTGAAGGTCTCGCCAGCGCCCATGATCTCCAGAGCGGAGACAACAGCGATAGCCTCGACGTTGTGCTCGTCCTTAACGTCGCTGTGAACAGCGCCGGTGCCAACGACCATCATGCCAACCAGCATGGCGGAAGCCAGAACCAGGGACAGAGCCTTCTTCAGGTTCTTCATAAGAGTATTCCTCCTTTTAAATTTGTCAGCCCTGGCGGCTGCGAACCGCAAAAGCTGATATCTGAATATGTACCGGAGAGCACTCCTCTCCAAGTACAGCGTAATCTTATCAGACCCATTTTTGAAAGTCAATGACCCGAACCCAAATGTAACACAACTGTAATATTGCGGTAATATTACTTCGTAATGTTACATAGGGGCGTAAGATTTCCCTCTCAGTCAGCCCTCCGGGCTGCCAGCTCTCCCAAAGGGAGAGCCAAAGATCGCGTCCCATAAGCCTCCCCTGTGTAAGGGGAGGTGGCCGAGCGCAGCGAGGTCGGAGGGGTTGTCCCTCAGCGACAATCCCCCACCGCTTCGCGAAAGCCCCCTTTGCACAAGGGGGCCTTTGTTGCAGCCACTGTTTACAAATCGTTCACACCAAATACATGATTTCGACTTATTTATAAGGTAGGATAAGAGCGTACCCGGCAGGTACATCCAAACAAAGACCTCCAATCTTTTCTCTCTCTTTCTTTACACACAGCAAAACCCCCGGCCGCAGGGCCGGGGGTTTTGTCGTTTTTTCACTCTGTTGGGGCGGGCCTCTGCGCCCGCCCGGGTGTGCGGGGCGGCACGGAGACCGCCCCCTACAAAAGGGGTCACATATATTTCTCCATCTGCCTTTGCAGATGCTCCCGATACCCCTCCACCACGCTCCGGGGGTGGACGATCTCCAGCCCGCCGTCCAGTCCGAACAGCCAGCCGAAGAACTGGGGACTCACCACCACGGGGAGGGTGACGGTAAAATGCTCCTCCCCGTCGGGGATGAAGATGAGATCCTGCCCGAAGCGGTCCAGCACCACATTGACCATGTTGGATGCGCCCCGGAGCTTCACATTGACCTCCTCGCCCCGGTACATGCCGAAGTGCTTGCTGGTGTAGTCGGCGGGGTTGAAGGCCTCGAACTCCCGCTCCCCCTGCCGGGGCAGAGTGGACAGGGCGATCTCCCACATCTTGTCCACCCGGTAGTGGCGCAGCTGGCCCTTGTTGTGGTCAAAGGCCGCCAGATAGTAGTTCTCGCTGTCCCAGATCAGCCCGAAGGGGGTCACGGTGTACCGCCGCCCCTCCTGCCGGAATACCTTCTCCTTCTTCATATTATAATCGAAGTATTTAAAGGTGATGACCTTCCGGGCGGCGATGGCCCCGTGGAGCTTGTCTACATTATAATATATACTCTCGTTCATGGTCTTGATCCGGCCGCTGACATAGACCTGTCGCTGGAGCTGCCGGGCCTGAGGCTTGCTGGCAAGCCCCTCCAGCTTCCGGATCAGCGCGTCGCTCTTGCGCTGGGTGATGAAGCGGGAGGACTGCACCGCGTCCATGAGCAGCTTCAGCTCCGCAAGCTGAAAGTCCCGCGCCCCGATGAACCATCCCGCGCCCCGGCCCTTTCGGGACTGGATGTCCACCCCCATCTCCCGCAGCGTTTCCATGTCGGCGTAGATGCTCTTTCGCTCGGCGCCGATGCCGTTTTGCTCCAGATGGTCGATGATCTGCTGGGTGGTCAGGGGATTATCCTCGTCGGTACGCTCCAAAAGCAGCTGATACAGCACCAGCAGCTTGCTCTTCTGATTGGCTCCCTTTGCCATGCCTGCGCCCTCCTTTGTCCTTTGTGGCTCTATCCTACCGGAACACATGTCCCATAAACAGGACTTATTTTCCTCAGTATACCCCCTCCCCCCGCCGTGGGCAAGGCTTTCCCGAAATTTTGGTATACTTTTCCCGCCTCCTGTGTTATAATAACAGCGGCTTGTGACCGCCCTGCGCTCAGGCGGCCATCCATTTTGTAACTGAACACCACAGGTGTTTGATTTGCGTCCGATGCCAGAACCGTAGAAAGAACAGGCGGGAACGGCCCGGTCGCCCACAACCGGCAGCATATTCCAGACGAAGGCGGCTTTTTTCCCGGCTGACGACGAGGGTCGGCGGGCATGGCTCCTTTCGTCCGTTTGTTGCGCAGTAATTCTCTTACATCTTTCGGAAAAGGAGTTTTTATGGCTGAAAAACTGAAAATCATCTCTCTGGGCGGTCTGAACGAGATCGGCAAGAACCTGACCGTCTATGAGTACGGAAACGACATCGTCGTGGTGGACTGCGGCATGGGCTTCCCCGACGACGATATGTACGGCATCGATGTGGTCATCCCTGATGTCAGCTATCTCATTAAGAACCAGTCCAAGATCCGGGGCATTTTCATCACCCACGGTCACGAGGACCATATCGGCGCGCTGCCCTATGTGCTGCGCTCCGTCAACGCCCCCATCTATGCCACCCGCATGAGCGCCGGCCTCATCGGTCTGAAGCTGGAGGAGCACCGCATCGCCGACAAGGTGAAGGTCATCACCTGCGAGTCCGGCGACATCGTCAAGGCCGGCAAGTTCAGCGTGGAGTTCATCCATGTCAACCACTCCATCGCCGACGCCGTGGCCTTCGCCATCAAGTGCCCCGTGGGCACCTGCATCCACACCGGTGACTTCAAGATCGACGCCACTCCCATTCAGGGCGGCATGATCGACCTGGCCCGTCTGGGCGAGCTGGGCAACGAGGGCGTTCTGGCCCTGCTGGCCGACTCCACCAATGTGGAGCGCCCCGGCTATACCCGCTCCGAGCGCTGCGTGGGTTCCGCCTTCGACGGTCTGTTCAAGGGCTGCGAGCAGCGCATCATCGTCACCACCTTCGCCTCCAATGTGGACCGCATCCAGCAGATCATCGATGTGGCCGCCCGCTACGGCCGCCGGGTGGCTGTCACCGGCCGCAGCATGGAGAACGCCATGAAGGTATCCACCGAGCTGGGCTACATGAACATCCCCGAGGGCGTTCTCATGGACTTAAGCCACATCAAGTCCCTCCCCCCCGAGAAGGTGTGCATCATCACCACCGGCTCTCAGGGTGAAACCATGTCCGCACTGGCCCGCATGGCCTTCGGCACCCACCGCCAGATCGATGTCATGCCCGGCGACCGCATCATCATCTCCGCCTCCGCCATCCCCGGCAACGAGCAGTCCATCGGCAATGTCATCAACGAGCTCTACCGCAAGGGCGCCGAGGTGGTCAACGAGCGTGAGCAGACCCTCCATGTTTCCGGCCACGCCTGTCAGGAGGAGCTGAAGATCGTCCACGCCCTCATCAAGCCCCGCTTCTTCATCCCCGTCCACGGCGAGCAGCGCATGCTCCAGACCCACTCCAAGCTGGCCCAGCAGATGGGCATGCACCCCAACGACATCCTCATCAGCGACATCGGCAAGGTCATGGAGTTCACCCCCAACTCCGCCAAGATCACCGGCTCCGTCACCGCCGGCCAGGTCTTTGTGGACGGCTACGGCGTGGGCGATGTGGGCAGCGTGGTCCTGCGCGACCGCCGCCATCTGGCTCAGGACGGCATGATCGTGGTGGTCATGGCCCTGTCCGGTGAGGACGGCGGCCTCGTCTCCGGCCCCGACATCATCACCCGCGGCTTCGTCTATGTGAAGGAGTCCGAGGGTCTTATGGAGGAGCTGCGCCAGGTGGCGCTGGAGGCCATCATGAGCATCGACGACCGCTTCGCCAACGACTGGTCCGCCATCAAGGCCACCGTGAAGAACGATCTGTCCAACTACCTCTACAAAAAGACCAGGCGCTCCCCCATGATCCTCCCCGTCATCATGGAAGTGTAAAAACAGGAAACCGCCACTCGTTGAGTGGCGGTTTTTTCACGCAGTTGAAGCCCCGCATTGGAACGCCACTTGCCTCCCCCCTTGCGGGGGAGGTGGCCGAGCGCAGCGAGGTCGGAGGGGGTTATGACAAAATAAGCCTTTTTTCTCCGCAAAATCTTTGTCACCGATTTACCCCCTCAGTCAGCTTCGCTGACAGCTCCCCCGCAAGGGGGGAGCCAAGACCGCTTCCTTGATACGGTTCTTCTCGGCATGGGGCAAATAAACGACAAGATCCCCCAACCTTGCGGTCGGGGGATCATGCCTGTGTGTGTTGTAAAGGAGAGGGAGAAAATGGGAGGTATTGGTTTATGTGTGTGTGTCGTACCTGCTTGGTACGCTCTTATCTTAACCTGTAAATAAGACAAAATCATGTACTTGTTGTGAACGATTTGTAAACACTTCCCCCTCCCTCTCTTGACCATCCACGCCGGGTATGGAATAATATAGGATATATTTTCCTCTTCTAAGGAGCGTTTTTTATGATCCAGCCTCTCATCCGATATTGTCTTCGGGGCGGCGACCCCTCCCTGCCCGATGTCCGCACCCGCTGCGGCGCGCTGGCGGGCCGGGTAGGCATCGGCGCCAATGTGTTTCTCTTCGCCCTCAAGCTGCTGTGCGGCCTGTTTGCCGGCTCGGTGTCTATGGTGGCCGACGCGGTGAACAACCTGTCCGACGCGGCGGGCTCTCTCGTGACCCTCATTGGCTTTAAACTGGCCGCCCAGGCCGCCGATGCCGACCACCCCTTCGGTCACGGCCGCATGGAGTACATCTCCGGCTTTCTGGTGTCGGTGGCCATCCTCCTCATGGGCTTCGAGCTGCTGAAATCCTCTGTTCAGGCCCTCTTCACCCCCGCCCAGACTACATTCTCCCCCCTGATCGCCGCTCTGCTCCTGCTGGCCATCGGCGTGAAGGTCTTCCTGTGGCA